>CAYTDU010001008.1:0-2253 GCA_964436395.1 uncultured Gemmatimonadaceae bacterium
CTGGACCGCTTCCTGGAACATGACGCCTGGACGACGCGCCAGTTGCTTCTTTGCTGCCGGGACCTGAGCGACGAGCAACTCGATCGCGAGTTCGACATCGGGCAACGGACGGTGCGGGCAACGCTCCTACACATCATCCGCAACGTCGAGGTGTGGTCCGATCTCATGTCCGACCAGCCGGTGCGTGCGGACCAAGGGGTGCGGCCCCAGGGCCGGTCCGTTGCCGTGTTGATCACGCGGCTGGATCGCGCTGCTGCCGACCTGGGAAGGGTAGCCCGAGCCGTCGCCCAACGCGGCGGTTGGGATGAACTATGGGTCGATCGGTTGGACATCCCACCGGCCGAGAAGACGTATGGGGGCGGCATCGCCCACGTTATTACGCACAGCATGCACCATCGGGCCCAGCTGCTGTACATGCTCCGCCGGCTTGGGGTCGAAGGATTGCCGGAGGGTGATGTTCTCAGTTGGGAGCAGCAAGCCGGGTCGGTCTGACAAGGCCCGGGCGGCTGTTTGGCTTTCCGAGGTGTGTCGGCCCCTCCCGTCGACCTGGCAGCTGTGCCGGGGGTAGAGCACACCATCTGAGGCCAGCTTTTGCTGGAACTCGACCAAGGCAGGGCTTGGGACTGGCTGGAGGCGGGTTCCCTTCCCGGCTACCATCAACCGTATGACGCAATCGGACGTGCTCGATCAGTACCGGGCCTTTCTGCTCGACATCGACGGCGTGCTCGTGCGGGGTGGGGAGCCGATTTCCGGTGCGGCCGAAGCAGTAGAGGCGCTCAAGAAGAGAGGGCAGTGTTTGCTTCTATCCAACAACTCAAGTCGGTCGCGCGCCGGCGTTGTGCAGCGGCTGGAGGAGCTTGGTTTCACATTTGAGCCGGACGCGGTCGTTCCGAGTTCTTACGTGGTGGCGCGCTGGTTATCGGAGACCGAAGGGACCGCGCCGGTGTGGACGATTGGAGAGGACGGGCTCCAAGCAGAACTGGAGCTTGCCGGTCATCGGATCGTTTCACCCGGCGAGGCGGCGTGGCTGGTTGTCGGGATCTGCTGGAATTTCAGCTACGCAATGCTCACCGAGGCGCTTGGGTTCCTTCTGAATGGCGGGCGCTACATCGCCACGAACACCGACGGGACGTTTCCCGCTCCCGGGGGGCCGCGGCCTGGCGCTGGCGCGGTCGTTGGTGCGATTCAGGGAATGGGATTCCAGCCGTACGCCGTGATCGGCAAACCGTCTCCGATTGCCTATCGCATCGCCCTGGAACAGGTTGATGCGCCGAAGAACGCTGTGCTGATGATCGGCGACCGCTTGGAGACGGACACCCTCGGTGCACAGAACGCGGGCATCGACTCGGCACTGGTCCTTACTGGTATCTCAACGAGGGAGGACATCGAGTGCCAAGGCATCCGTCCGACCTGGATCTCGGAGGATCTTGCTGCCCTCGCACGAGGTGAATTGCACAAGCCGTAGCTAAGTTCAACACGGCCTTTTATCCAAACGTCTTTGCCACGGGGAGTCTCTTGCGGGAAACTGTCTAGACTGGTGAAACAACCGCAGAGAAAGGATCCCTTTCTATGAAGGGTTTAAAGGGCGTCATCTTTGACATCGATGGAGTGCTGGAGTTTCAGGGCAGGGTCTATCCGGGCGCCGCTGAAACCGTCAACGGGCTGAGAGACAGGGGCATCGTTCTGCGATTCCTGACCAACAGCACGCTGAAGAGCCGAGCCTCCTGCGCCACCAGACTGAGGGAAGCGGGATTTCGCACCGACGTTGACGAGGTCATCACGGCCTCCTACGCCACCGCCGTGTATCTTGAGGAAATCAAGCCCAGATCCTGTTGGATTCTGTTGGAGCGAGAAGGGCTTGATGAGTTCAGACGCTTCAGTTACGACACGGAGAACCCCGAAGTCATCGTCGTCGGAGACAATAGAAGCCGGTTTGACTTCGATCATCTGAACAAGGCGTTGAGGCTGCTGTTGGGCGGCGCAAAGCTGGTCGGCATGACACCGGAGCTGATCGACAGCAGCATGGGCGTGCCTGAGCTCAACGTCGGTTCGTGGGCGAGGATGTTGGAGGAGGCGTCCGGGGTGAAGGCAACCTACGTCGGCAAACCGAGCCGGTACGTCTTCGATCTGACACTTCGTAGTATGGGGCTAGCCAAGGACGAGGTCATCGTGGTTGGTGATCGGGTCTGCTCCGACATCAAGGGCGCAAACGATTTTGGGATACGGTCAATCCTACTGCGAACAGGCGAGTTT
>CAYTDU010001009.1:0-2251 GCA_964436395.1 uncultured Gemmatimonadaceae bacterium
TGGCGGTACTTCCACTGATCGGAATGGGTGGAGCTCAGTTGTTTCGAGCTGAAGTACCTGGAATAGCGCCGGATCGACTGAAGCCAAGAATCGCCACAACCGCTCGACTCCTCTGGGGTGTTTATGCCCTGTTCACGGCGTTGCTGTTCCTGGCTTATCTAGTGCTGGGGATGTCCCCCTTCGATGCGGTCAATCACGCGATGAGTGCGTTGGCGACGGGGGGATTCTCAACTCGTACTGAGTCTCTTGGTGCTTTCAGTCCGGCCATCCAATGGGTCACGGTTCTGTTCATGTTGATTGCGGGTACCAACTTCACACTTCACTACGCCCTGCTTTCAGGGAGGTGGAACGCTTGGATTCGCGACGCTGAGTGGCGCTGGTATGCCGGTGTTGCACTGGCCGCGTCGGTCGCGGTATTTGCCACGGTCGGCCTATCGGGTTCGGGCTGGGTGTTCAGAGATGCCGCGTTCAACGTGGTCGCTATTTTGAGCACGACAGGATTCGCCACCACCGATTTTGGAGCGTGGCCACCATTTTGTCTGGTCTTGTTGATCGGCTTGATGTTCGTAGGCGCAATGGGTGGCTCGACGGGTGGAGGATTCAAAGTGGCCCGAGCGGTCGTGGTCTTGAAGCATGCTGTTAGTGAGGTCCGGAAGGTGCTGCATCCCACAGGAGTGTTCGTCACAAAGCTCGGACGAGCGCCCATTAGATCCGACATCCTCCTCAATGTGCTCGCGTTTCTCGCGCTGTATGTGGTCACTCACGGTATCGGTTCACTGCTGATTGCGGCAAGTGGGCATGACTTCGTTACATCCGTCAGTGCGGCTCTGGCTGCCATGTCGAGCATAGGACCTGGATTGGGTGAGGTCGGGCCGGCCGCACATTACGGGCACATGAGTTCGACGTCACACATCGTTTTGTCCGGACTCATGCTGCTGGGCAGGCTGGAGTTCTACACGCTCCTAGTGCTGGTTATGCCGGGGATGTGGGATCGCTGGGGCGGTCATCTTTGATCAAGTAAACGGTTTGGTCGGACACGCTTGCCACGTTATTCGATCACACTACTTTTCAGTTGCCCCAGGTCCGGAGGGCGAATGCGCGTGAACCGCGTCAGGACCGTGAAGGTAGCAGCGCTAAGCGAATGCACGCGTCGCTTCGGGTCGCCTGGGGTATTTCATTTATCCTTATGACGCACACAGCACTAGCTCGCAAGTATCGACCGACCGCGTTTTCCGACTTGGTCGCCCAAGGGCATGTAGCCGCCGGCCTCGCTGGCGCAGTGTCCAAGGGCCGCGTAGCCCATGCGTACCTTTTGACGGGCCCGCGTGGAGTCGGGAAAACTAGTGCGGCGAGGATCCTTGCGATGGCGCTCAACTGCGAGGACAGAGAATCCGCCCCGGGCCCGGGAGAACCGTGTGGATTGTGTGATTCATGTACGCGGATATGGTCTGGGGTTGCATGTGTGGACGTCGTGGAAATTGATGCTGCCAGCAATCGTGGGGTCGACGACGCTCGGGAACTGCGTGAGCGTGCCATGTATGCTGCAAGTGGACCCGATCGCTACAAGGTCTACATTGTGGACGAGGCACACATGCTCACCAGAGAGGCATGGAACGCCCTTCTGAAGATCCTCGAGGAACCTCCTCCACGCGTGGTGTTCGTGTTTGCCACTACCGAACCCCAGAAGATCGCGGCGTCAGCCGCACCGGTGATGAGCCGTGTACAGCGATTTGATTTCAGGCGGATTGGCCCCCAAAGCATAGTCGAGAGACTGAAATGGGTGGTCGAGGCGGATGGTATCGACGTTGAATCCGAGGCGCTGCAGCTGATTGCCCAAGTAGCTGACGGCGGTATGAGGGACGGACTCTCATTGCTCGATCAGGCCGTGGCCTACGGGGAAGGTACAATCACGGCGGCACGCGTCCGTGAAGCGCTGGGGTTGATCGATCACGAGACTTATGCAGAGCTTCTCACTCTGGTGGCGGAGAAACGAACCGCTGATGTATTTCCCTTTGTTGCACGTCTGGTGGAGGCTGGAGCAGATCTGACAGAGTTCGTGCACGGCACGGGAGAGGTATTCCGAGCCGTATTGGTGAAGATACTTGGAGGGGAGCCCGAAGCTCTCACAGACTCGCTGCGCCACGCTGTGGACCAGAACCACGCCCGTTACTCAGCGGGTGATGTGCTCAGGATGCTGAAGCTGCTTGCGGCCACGGAGGCCGCAATCCGTAGGAGTCCGAACGCCCGCCTC
>CAYTDU010001010.1:0-2245 GCA_964436395.1 uncultured Gemmatimonadaceae bacterium
GCGGTCGGCGTGGACGGAGTGACCGCGGCCGAATACGAACAGGATCTGGAGAGAAACCTGCAGCGCCTGCTCGACCGCGCCAAGTGCGGCACGTACCGCGCACCGCCTGTACGACGAGTGCATATTCCGAAAGGCGGCTCGTCCACAGAGACTCGCCCGATCGGAATTCCGACTCTGGAGGATAAGGTACTCCAGCGGGCGGTCGTCATGTTGCTGGAGCCGATCTACGAGCAGGATTTCTTGGACTGTTCGTACGGCTTCCGGCCCAGACGATCGGCACACCAGGCGTTGCAGTCTTTCCGAGACCAACTGATGACCTGTCGGGGCGGCTATGTTTTGGAGGTGGACATCCGAAAATTCTTTGACAACTTGGATCATGGCCACTTGCGGACGTTTCTCCAACTTCGGGTGCGTGACGGTGTGTTGTTGCGCCTGATTGGCAAATGGCTGAAGGCGGGTGTGATGGAAGATGGTAGCGTCAGCTATCCGGATTCCGGCTCACCCCAAGGCGGCGTGGTCTCACCCTTACTTTCGAACGTATTCCTGCACTACGTGCTGGACGTCTGGTTCGAACAAGAAGTGAAACCTCGCATGCGAGACCGTGCCTTCCTCATCCGCTTTGCAGATGATTTCGCGATTGGGTTCCGCGACGGTCGCGACGCCCAACGCGTGATGGAAGTTATTCCGAAACGGTTTGGCAAGTACGGATTGACGATCCATCCCACCAAGTCACGGCTCGTTCCCTTTCGCCCGTCTTCGCCTTGGGCGAACGACGATCGACGCGAGCCGGACGAGCGTGCAGGGACGTTTGACTTCCTGGGCTTCACCCATTACTGGGCGCGGTCCCGGAACGGTTACTGGGTCGTCAAACTCAAGACCGCCACTGATCGATTCAGCCGAGCAGTGCGGAGCATTGACTCGTGGTGCCAGGCTAACCGGCACCTGCCGATCAAGGAGCAGCAACAGAAGCTGAACGAGAAACTGCGCGGACACTATGCGTACTATGGAGTTACGGGAAACTCCGCATCATTGACGCGATTTCTCCATGAAGTTGGGCCACGTTGGCGAAAGTGGCTTAAACGCCGCAACCGTCTTCGCAGGCTGCCTTGGGACAAATTCTGTCGGATGCTCCAACGCTACCCGCTTGCTCCAGTTCGCACTGTCCGTTCAGCGTACAGGTACGCAGCGAATCCATGATTCGAGGAACCGTATGCTCTAATGCGAGCACGTACGGGTCTGTGGGGGCCGTGGGTCGGCAACGACCCACGGCCACCCGGTCCGAGACGCCTTGAGTTCTCTTCGTATCTCGCTTCGGTTGTTCATGAACGGTGCAGCGGAGTATGGCATCGCAATTTGCGTCGGTCACATCGCCTGCCTGCATCAAAACCGCTCAGTCGGGACAAGCCAAGAAATGTTCGAAATCCGCCACAGTCCGGCGGCCCTCCACCGCCTCCCAAGTGAAGCACAAAAAAACGGACACCCCCAAAGGATGCCCGTCTAACCTACTCGACTCTTGCCAACACCTTGTCGATGCTAGCGATTGCCTCCTCGTCTCCACCAGCAAGCACCCAACGTGCCTTCTGAAGCTCAAGCTCGATGTACATCGCGAAGGCTGCCTGGTGAAGTCGCCTGTCACGCTCAGTCAAGGGGTAACAACGCCGAGCGCCGGCCTCTTGTAGCTCTGTGTAGAGCTGTTTCATAGCACCCATAATATAAGGGGGGAAGGAAGTAATGACCTGTTTGTTCGCAGGTACTTCCTTAACCGCCCGAAGTCATAGGTGGAGCCGAGTGACGCAGGAACGAGGACTACCTTGACGAGGACGTACAATGAGAAGGTCTGCGAACGACACCGCACACATGAAGAGAGGGCGGCTCGAGCAGGCCGTCGAGTGCGGGATTCCTCCCACTTTGGCCATGCCGCTGCGATTCGCTACCCGTGGGATGAACGCCCTCTCAATGAGGACACCGGCCATCCTTGGCTCGTGCCCCTGCTTCTCAGGGACGTTCAATAAGAGGGGGAACAGCCATCTGGCCCCGCCAGACCGCTCCGCTGCCTGCTACGACCGTCTAACCAACTGTCGGTACAGAACTGGTACAGAATAAGTGCGAAATGGTACAGAATTCAGGCAAATTTGGACAGCCGCAAGGCCTTGCACCACGAGAAAAGCCTGCCATAAACCGTTGCTATAGCAGGCTTTATCAAGTCGGGGCGACTGGATTTGAACCAGCGACCTTCTGACCCCCA
>CAYTDU010001011.1:0-2243 GCA_964436395.1 uncultured Gemmatimonadaceae bacterium
TTGTACGCGCGATTCGTTCCCGCTGTTTCGTCTCTGATCCAGATTGCATTGTGTCCGAATCGCTCCCAAACGTGTCTCCCGGGACCTACGGTCACCAGATAGACCGACAACCGCGACCCGGTAGCTTCCAGGTCGTTCGCCTGTGCTTCGTGTTGGGCGTGTATGGTGTGCGGAAACACAGTGGCGGATGTCAAAACGACGGCGACCGCGATTGCCGCAAACGATCTTGCCGCCAATATGCAAATAAGTCGTCTCAGCATTGTTTCTCTATCCTGACACCACTTCGAGCATCGGATAGGCACGCCACTTACCGCGCGTGAAATCCGGGAAATCCATCGGCTCGCCGCCATTGGCTACCGACATTTCCGAGAGTGGCGTCACTGCGCTCAACGCTGCCGCATCATACACGTTCATGTCGGTAGGTAGTCCCTCCTGGAGACAGCGTATGAGCCTGTAATCCTCGAGGTAGTCCATCCCGCCGTGGCCGGCACCCCGTGCCCGCTCGCCCTCAGTTTTCCATAGTGGATGGTCGAACTCCTCGCGATACACCTCTGCTTCTTCCCATGTGTGTTCCGGGCTTCTCCCTTCGATGTACACTCGATCGGGGTATCCGTGGAACAGCCCTTTGGTGCCTTGTACCATGTTGATGCGACTGTACGGACGCGGCAAGTTGGTGTCGTGCCCCACCAAAATGGTACGACCGAGTGCAGTCTGGATGATGCTGAAGTTCACATCGCCGAGCACGTATTGCTCGTGGCGTTCAGGAGCCTCCGGTGGGAAGTTTGCCCTTGCGTGTTCCTGGAGGCCTCGAGATGGACTGCTCATCGAGACGAGGCGGCTGAACCTATCTCCGCGATTGATGTCCATGCAGTTCGCTACTGGTCCCAGCCCATGGGTGGGATAGAGGTTGCCGTTTCGCTGCGTCGAATGTGCACGGCGCCACAGCCCTTCGTTGGCGCGCTCAAACTTCACAGCCCGCAGATCGTGCATGTAACCGCCGGCGCCATGGAGGATTTCGCCGAACACACCCTGCCTCACCATGTTGAAGACCATCATCTCCCAACGGCCGTAGTTGCAGTTCTCCATCATGACGCAGTGCTTCTCGAACCGTTCCGCATACTCGACCAGTTTCCAGCAATCGTCGAGGGTATATGCCGCAGGCACTTCTGTTGCCGTGTGCTTGCCGTTCTCCATTGCCGCAACGCATACGGGCACATGCCACTCCCATGGTGTTGCGTTGAATACCAGGTCAAGATCCTCCTCTGCACACAACCGCTCGAAATCCGTCTCGCTCGCAGAATACCCCGTTGGCCTGGGTTGACCGGCCTCGACCGTCATCTGCTGTACTCGCGCGACTTTATCCGGGACGACATCGCAGACGGCTGTCAGTTCCACACCGTCAATCCGCAGTAGGTTCCGGCAGTGTGAGGTTCCCTGGAGTCCGACACCCACGAAACCAACCCGCACTGTCTCCATCGGAGGGGCAGCAAACAGGTCGGTTGGGGCCTGACCAAGGTCCGGTGCTGGAGGCGGTACGACTCTGCCGGGTGCGCATCCAGTATTTGCACCGAGCATCGCTGCTCCAATGCCTGCTGCGCTTGTCTTGAGCATCTTTCGTCGGTCGGGATTCGATGGCATTCCGGGGACGTAGCTTTTCTTGCTCACGGTTTACTCCGCACGTTTCGTCAGCTCGGGTTCGTCAGGGGTCACAGGTCCGGAATGCTGTAGGGCACCGCCTACATCACCCGGAACCGTAGCAGGAATCTAAGTGTGCGTTCCGGTTACTCAAACGCGGAGAATTCGAATCCCCGGTGTCTTAGGGCTACCTTTGGACCGGTAAAGGAAACGAGGCCGTATGTTGCGTAGTGTCGGAGTAGCCGCTCGATTTCGGTTGCCGCTTCTAGCTGGGCTCGTGATCACTTTTGCATGCGGACCCGGCTCATCTCCGGCAACAACCGAGGATCGGGCTGATCTAATTCCCGAACCCGCGATTCCGTGGGATCCCGAACACTATGTGGCCTACAGAGCTGATGAGTCTGTAACCATAGACGGTGAGCTGAGTGAGCCGGCGTGGCGCGCTGCCGAGTGGACCTCCCTGTTTGTCGACATCGAAGGCTCCCTTCGTCCAGAGCCGAGATTTTCAACTAGGGCGAAGATGTTGTGGGACAGCGCCTACTTCTACGTTGCAGCGGAGATGGAAGAACCCCACGTGTGGAGTACCCTGACTGACCGAGACGCGGTGA
>CAYTDU010001012.1:0-2243 GCA_964436395.1 uncultured Gemmatimonadaceae bacterium
GAATCACGGCGGAAATCGGTCAGTTGGGGCAAAGCGACCATATGCCCTTCGACCATCGGGGCTTCGACGCGGCCCTGCTCATCGAATATGCCGCGTTCGATAACCCGAATTACCACATGTGGTCTGATTCCGTTGATACAATCGATTATATCGACTATGCCTATGGGACGAATATGACTCGTGGCGTGGTCGGTTACCTAGCAACTCAGGCCGTTGTGATGGCCGTACCGGAACCGAGTACGGTCTTGCTGCTTGCCACCGGCCTTGCTTCCCTTCTCTTAGTCGGCCACCCCGCACTCGCCCGAAGGCGTGTTCCACGAGCGATCACGCGTCGATAGTCCCCTCCTGATAGCCCCCACCTATCGATGCAATCGTCTCTGACGTCGAGTTGCCAGAGTTCCTTTCATGAATTTCCCTCCTGGCCCCCCGTCTTGACCTATATTTTTTGCATGGACAACCCGGGGGCAAGTGCTTCCGAGTGAGCCTGGGAGAATTCGGGGTAGATGCCGCGTCTCGCGCGGCGTTCGAGAGGATAGCTGTTTCTAAGGAATTCGTGATGTCGTCCGCCACATTGATTGGCTCCCGCCCGGAGTCGTCCGAAGTGCTCGTTGAGCGTCTCTTCAGACGCATCGGTGAGGTTTCGACACTGCCTACCGTGGCCGTTCAGGTCATGGAAGTCGCCAACAACCCAGACAGCGGTGCCGAAGACCTGGACGAAGTTGTCGGGCTCGATGCGGCGTTGGCTGCTCGCATCGTTCGTACCGTCAATTCATCGTACTACGGTATGCAGAACAAAGTTGGTGACCTGCAACTGGCGATCTCACTTCTCGGATTCAAGGAGATTCGCAATCTGGCCATGACAGCCTATATTGCGCAGCTCTTCAAGAGGGGGGCTGGTCATGGTCCGTATACGCGTGAGGGATTGTGGAATCACTTGATCGGCGTCGGAACCGTTGCTCGCGTGATTGCCGAGAAGTGTGGGAAGGTATCGCCGCGCGAAGCTTACCTAGCCGGTCTGCTCCACGACTTGGGGTTGATCCTCATCGACCAATACCTCCACAAACCATTCTGCCAAGTCATCGACAACCTTTTGCCAAACACGCCGCTCAGTAAGGTTGAACGAGAGATACTTGGCTTCGACCACGCAGAATTGGGTGAATACGTTGCCACGAAGTGGAATATGCCGCCCCATCTTCGTACCGTGATTCGGTATCACCACTCACCTCTAGAATACGTCGGCGAATATGAGCCTATCGTAAACGTCGTATCGCTGGCCAACTTCCTCTGCCATGCGAAGAACCTCACGTCGTTGGGCGTTGCCGATACGACCGTTCCTTCGGCCGAGGTATTCGGCTCGCTAGGTCTGGATAAGCCGAAAGTCACCGAGATCTGGGAAGGCCTGGATAAGGAGCTTCAAGCGGCTAATATTATGGCTATGGTGAGCGAAGAATAGTACGCCCCACATCAGCGCGCCGCGGGAAGACGAAAGCCCAATCATCCGGCAGAGGTTCCGGTACTACTTGCCAGTCGGATCGACATGACTGGCAACCCGCGCCTCGCCGCGCCGGGAAGCAATGCTCTGGCTCGCGACTAGCGCTTTCTGCGAAATCTCGTCCACCAGTTTCGCTAGGTGACGACGGTGCTCCGGTCGGACTGAAGTGAGCTTCGTCGCCAATCGCTTGACACCGGTGGCGTTTTCCTCCGCCGTGCGTGATAGACTGCCTACGAAAGCGACCGTCTGAACGAAATTCGTGTCAGCGATCTTGCCCATCAGAAGATGGGCTGTCTTCGTAACCAATTCGGCTACCGTGGAATCGACATTCATGAAGGAGTCGAGTCGCGTGGTGATATAGTAGCGTCCATCCGTCTCGCGCACATAGCCGGTTCGCAAGACGAGCAACCCCTTGCCCTTCATCGGTCGAGGGAACAGTGGACCTTCGTAGCTCCCCTCGGCATAGAGAATGTGCAGTTCCGGGCTACGGTACAGGAATTCAACCGTCGCCAGCGTGCCTGTTTTCTCCTCAACCTGGAACTTGTTGGAATCGAGTTCACGAACCTTCAATTCGCTGATATTCAACACTTCCCAGATGTTGACGACAATATCGGGATGCTCGACCAGAAACAGATAGAGGTGGGGATCACACTGAGCCACCCTTGTCGGTAAACGCCGGAAGATGCTCACATTGGCCAGTACGGAACGAACCTTGCTCTGGGCCTGTTTGTCGAGTCGCTCCATAGGAATC
>CAYTDU010001013.1:0-2241 GCA_964436395.1 uncultured Gemmatimonadaceae bacterium
AGACAGTGACGATCGTGAATCTCGGGCTTCTGCGAAGACGACGAAACGCTTTTGGATCGAACCAGGCCCAAGAACGCGTTGACTGTGACTTGCGGTTGTTGCCGGGATCAAAACAGGGACTTCCCACATTCGCGGCGTTCCTGTGGATGCGGTTAGCCCTTATCTCGTTCACTCGCTCCAACATTCCGTGAGTTAGAACATCCCACATGGCATAAAACCACGTGATGACGCTGGTGTTGTCGCTCATCCTTGCGCGATGACATGAAAGGATCTCGTTTGAGTACGCCGCGCGAAACTTTGCCGGCAAGACGCGAAGAGCGAGTTGGAACAGCGGGTCACCAAATTTCATAGCTCACCCGTCGGTGCGATGATACGAAAGCAGATCGTGTTGATGTGCATCCATCAACAATCTCTCGAGTCGTCTGGCTTCTTCCTGGGCAACGCGGCGTCCCAGTTTAGTGATCCTGAACTGGCGCTTCTGATCGCCGTCAGCGGCCAGAAGATGGTCGATCAGCCCCCGCTCGGTCATGTCCCGCAGCCGCCTGTAGAGATTGGTGGGAAAGATCTTCCCGAGGCTGGAATCTCGTCGCTCCACTTCCTTCGCTATTCCGTATCCGTGGAGGTCTCCGTCCATCAGGACGAGCAGGACTCGGAATTCGAGAGTAGTGAGTTGTTTGCTGTTGGTCTTCGCCATGGTTTGCCTCATGTCGTGCTTATCAACGTGATAATAGTATTACGGTGATAACTGGGAGTTGGTTTCAGGAAGAGGTCCTACCAATTGACGCTCATCATGTGGCAGAACATGTTTGCGTTACGGGTTTTTCTCCAATTCTTGGAGGTGTCCCATGTTCTCCAATCGTCCTTTTCTCTTGGTTGTGGTGGTGCTAATGATCGGTTCTCCAGATGGCCTGGCACAGACGCGGCGCTCAGAGGCGGAACCGCCGGTCGCTCGGGTAATTCCTCACAGTCTCGTCGAACACGGGGCCACCCGTGTCGACAACTACTTCTGGCTCCGCGAGCGAGATAACCCCGAAGTCATTGCCTATCTGGAAGCCGAGAACGAATACACCCAATCAATGACGGCTCACACCGAAGAGCTGCAGGAACAGCTCTTCGAGGAAATCAGGGGGCGAATCAAGCAGGACGATTCCTCTGTGCCGTTCAAGGAAGGCAACCACTTCTACTACACCCGTTACGAGGACGGCAAGGAATACGCCATCTACGCGCGAAAGCGCGGCTCTCTCGATTCGGAAGAAGAGGTGATGCTCGATGCCAATGTGTTGGCCGAAGGGCACGGATTCTTTTCCGTCGGGGTGTGGCAGGTCACGGAAAACGAGCGGATTATGGCCTACGCGATCGATACGCAAGGTCGAAGGTTCTACTCCATTCGCTTCAAGGACCTGGAGACGGGCGAGGTCTTGGCCGACCAAATCGATTCGGTTACTCCGAACCTCACATGGGCAAACGACAACCGCACTCTGTTCTACACGAAACAAGATCCGGAGACACTGAGGAGCTATCAGATATATAGACACACTCTGGGTTCGGATCCGGCGAACGATGAGCTGGTGTACGAGGAGACAGACACGGAGTTCGGCGCATACATCTTCAAGACCAAGACCAAGCGATTCTTGATCATCGGATGCTACCAGACCCTATCGTCCGAATTCCGCTTCTTGGATGCCGACGATCCACTGGGTGTGTTCAGAGTTGTACTGCCTCGCGAACCCAAACATGAATACTCGGTGGACCACTTTGGTGATCACTTCTATATCGTCACGAACGACAACGCGCGAAACTTTCGGCTGGTCAGAGCTCCGGTGCGGAGCCCAGATCGTTCGCATTGGGAAGAGGTGATTGCCCACAGGGACGATGTGCTACTGCAAGGAGTCGAGGTGTTCAGAGATTTCTTGGTGGTTAACGAGCGGGCGAACGGCCTCACGCAACTTCGCATCACGCGATGGGATGGCACCGATGACCACTACCTGGAATTTGGCGAACCCGCGTATACGTCGTATGTGCACGTCAATCGCGAGATCGAGTCGGACGTTCTCAGGTATGGCTACACGTCGATGACGACGCCTAATTCGGTGTTTGATTACGACATGAATGCCAGAGAAAGGACGTTGTTGAAGCAGGACGAGGTACTCGGCGGTTTCAGCTCAGATGATTACGCGACCGAACGATTGTATGCCACGGCTCGGGACGGGGCTCGTGTACCCATTTCCGTCGGTTATCGCG
>CAYTDU010001014.1:0-2239 GCA_964436395.1 uncultured Gemmatimonadaceae bacterium
TGGAGGAATCGAGCGGGTCGACCGCCGGGTAGATGCCGATCTCGGTCAACGCGCGGGATAGCACGACGGTGGCGTCCAGATGACTAAACGCAGCAGCAGGCGCCGGGTCCGTGAGGTCGTCGGCGGGCACGTAAATCGCCTGCACCGATGTGATCGACCCCTTCTTCGTGGAGGTGATTCGCTCCTGAAGGTCTCCCATCTCAGTCGCGAGCGTCGGCTGGTACCCCACAGCGCTCGGCATACGGCCCAGCAACGCCGAGACCTCGGAACCAGCCTGCGTGAACCGGAAGATGTTGTCAATGAACACCAGTACGTCCTGGCCCTCACGATCGCGGAAATATTCAGCGACCGTGAGTCCGCTGAGTCCAACGCGGAGTCTCGCGCCCGGCGGTTCGTTCATCTGGCCGTACACGAGGGCAGCTGACTCGAGAACACCGCTTTCTTTCATCTCGAGGTAGAGGTCGTTTCCTTCTCGCGTACGTTCACCAACGCCGCAAAAGACCGAACGACCGCCATGTCCCTTTGCGACGTTGTTGATCAGCTCCATGATGATGACCGTCTTGCCCACGCCGGCGCCACCGAACAGACCGATCTTACCTCCCTTGACGAACGGGGCAATCAGGTCGATGACTTTTATGCCGGTCTCGAACACCTCGGTCTTGGGCTCGAGCATGTCGAACTTCGGTGCCTCCCTATGGATCGGCCAGCGCTCAACTTCCGCCGGGATATCGGGGCCGTTGTCTACCGGCTCACCGATGACATTGAGAATTCGACCAAGTGCTGCTTCGCCAACCGGCACTGTGATCGGGCCTCCAGTATCGACGACGTCCATTCCTCTCACCAAGCCGTCGGTGCTGCTCATCGCAACCGCTCTAACCTGGTTCCGTCCGATGTGCTGTTGCACCTCGGAAATCACCCTGATCGGCGGGCCACCGTTGCCTTCACTCTTGACCTCGAGTGCCGTGAGGAGTTCAGGGAGGTTTTCCGGTTCAAACTCGACATCGAGCACCGGTCCGATGATCTGGACGATCTTGCCAATGTTAGTTGCCATTCGTCGTTATCCTTTCAAGGCCTCCGCACCCCCCACGATCTCCGCGATTTCCTGCGTGATCTGTCCTTGGCGCGCACGGTTATAAGTGCGGCGGAGTGTGTCCAACATCTCGCCTGCATTATCTGTTGCGTTCTTCATCGCGGTACGCCTGGCACCCTGCTCAGACGCCGCAGTTTCTACCAATGCTCGATACATCGCATTCTGAACGTATAGCGGAAGTATCGATCCAATGATCTCTTCTGCTGTTGGGCTCAGTATGAAATTAGGGATTCTCCCCGTCGCACCACCAGCCACCGCCTCAGATCCACTCTCCGCAGAGGGCGGGCTGATGGGAAGAACCGGGAGCAACGTTGGCGGAGTGGAGATAGCGCTGTTGAACTTGGCGAATATCACCTCAACAGCATCCAACTCACCGTTCTCAAACCGCTCCATGAGCGGCTCCATGATTTCGACCGCATGCGCAGCCGTAGGTTTGTCTCCAATGTCCTCACGCGTCAGAGCGAACTCTCGACCGATGTATCTGAAGTATTGTATTCCCTTGCGGCCGATCGCATACAGCTCCACTGTCACACCGGCACTTTCGAGTTCGGCAAGACGATCCCTGGCCTCGCGAATCAGGTTTCCGTTGAATGCACCACACAATCCCCTGTTGCTCGTGAGCAGTATGAGGGCTATACGCGAAGGGGCATCGCCGGGTTGGCGCAGCAGTGGAAACCGTTCTGTGAATTCGGGCGAATAGAGGTTCGAAATCACATCGGTTAGGGCAGCGGCGTACGGCCGAGCGGCGACGACTCGCTCCTGTGCCCGCTTGAGGCGGGAGGTCGCCACCATCTCCATCGTACGTGTGATCTGGCGTGTGTTCTCGACCGACTTTATTCGTCGGCGCAACTCACGGACTTTTGCCATCTAAGACCTCTTACCTGAGCGACTTGAACTGGTCGATGGCCGCCTTGAGCCGCTCGGTGAGGTCATCGTCGAGGGTTTTCTTGTCAGCGATCTCGTTCAAGTGGTCTGCGTGCTTCGCATCCAAGAACTCGTGGAACTCAGTCTCCCAATCGCGGATCGCATCTACTTCGACGTCATCCAGCGCGCCGTTCGTGACCGCATAGATGATTGCAATCTGCTTTGCGACAGGCATCGGCGCATACTGAGGCTGCTTCAGCACTTCAACGATTCGCGAGCCACGAG
>CAYTDU010001015.1:0-2237 GCA_964436395.1 uncultured Gemmatimonadaceae bacterium
GCGTTTCGGAACAGATGGAATACGGCCCAAGTCCCGTTGTGACTGAGCACAGTGCTCGCCCCACCGCTCGAAATGGTCAGCCTCACATCCCGAGCACGGTCCCCTTCCCATACGAAAGTTCCAGTTCCGCGCGATTCGGGTGAGAATACCTGAGTTCTGCCGTCCACGCTGAGTTCGACACTAGTTATTTGGTCGTACTGCCGCGGTCTGAAGGTAAACCGAAACTGCGGTTCGTTACTCCTATCCTGCCAAACCGCGCGGGAAACAGCGATAGCCTGGTTGAAAAACCCGAGGAACCGCGGATTCACGTCCACGCCTTCCCTGGCGACATATTGGCCGCCTTGCTCCGCCAGAATTTCCGGCAGCGCCTCATTGAAGAAGTTCCACAAAGCACTGTTTCCGGGTTGGAGCATCTGGGCTACTTCATCTAGTGTCGCCTCTTCTGTCGCACCCGGGTTGAAGGGGAACTTCGAGAGCATAGGTTGCATGCTTCTGCACAGCGCTTCGGCTCGGCGATTCACGCCTGGCTCACCGCGGCCGGCCGCAACACGGGTTGGGGCAAGCCAGCGCTCCGCATACTCGATGGGCGTCCTCATCAGGTTCTCGACTGTACGACCTACTATCACGGCGTCCGGATGGGGATCGAACTGCTGAGCCAGCTCCGCCACAGCGACCTTGGCGTTGGCCGCACTGTTACGGGCGGTCGCCTTGGCTGCCTCGGCCTCATCACCGCGACTCCCGGTCACGTTCTCTACCGAGACATACAAATTGGCCAAGCCGCTCATGTAGGCCATGTTGGATTCGCGGATGTAGCTCTGGGTGAGGTCGTTAGTGGAGTCTCGTGGCGCCACCACATGGAGAGGTTGAAACACTCGCGCCACCCTGGCCGAATCGACCTCGTCGGTGTTCTGTGAGACCAACGCAAACAGCTGTAGCATCGGTGATTGGGCGCCTCTGAGACTGCCAAGCTTCCGTGCCGCATCGGCAGCGCTCACGAACCGGGAGAGCTGGGCCGCCTGGAGGTATTCTCGCCAATGGTGAACATATTCTTCCAAGTAAAGCGACCTGACCTCTCCCGCCATTCGCACGAGGTCTTGCTGGGACGCTACACGCTCCCCAATGACCCATTCCTCGGAGGAGAATGATTCGTCGATCCTTCCGAGCCGATCGCCGATCAGGGCCCAACCCTCCTCAGTGAACGCACCTGGCACGGTGTACGAGTTGACGAGCGTGTTCTCCGAGCCCGGGAACATCACGTTGAACTGGATTGGCTGTACGTCCGCGGCGACAGAGATGATTTCCTGGTACGCCCGTTCGCCCGACGAGGACTGCATTAGCGCCTGTCGAGTGAGGGCCACCACCAACTCGTCCCCGGGAGTGCTGCAGTCGTGATCGCGACACAGCCAGCCAGCGTATGCCGAGAACTGACGCCGTGCGAGTTCCATCCTCTCTTCATCGGCGTACCGGCCGCCGAGCCACCACTCCTGCAACCGCGGAACCAAGAAGTCGTGTTGGATGCTGTCAGTGTACGTGGTCGTCATCAGGTACGTCTTCAGCACGTCATAAGTGCTTCCAAACTCGCTCTGCGCATCTTGTCGACCCAGAGCACTAAGCATCGATGTGCGTGCCGGGTCGAGCAACACTTGTTCCAGTTTAGCGAAATACAACCGGCGTATGTGGCGGTACAAAGACGACCCTGAATACAAACCCCAGCCGAATCTCCACGGTGCGCCCGTATGCTCAAAGCGACTAATCAGCTCCGCCTCGACGCGCACAGCTTCGAGTCGCTCAAGTGCGTCGAGCGGCGGCAGTTCCGGTTCGTACGATCCTAGTCGTTCGATTCCGTGGGCAGCTGCGATGACCCTTCGTTCCAGCCGGAGGTTGTTGATAAACGAGACCATGAGGCCCAACAGCAGCAACACGCCTAGAGCCGATGCGCAGGCGAAACCCAAGCGCCTAAGCCTACTCACTCGAATGCCACCTGCGGAGATACTCCTGGCCACTCGATCTTCGAGGAGAACGTCGCTGAACAGGCGCTTGAGGAAAACCCATTGGGGCACGCGACGTTGCGTGGTAGCGGCCGCTTCAGGTTGCAGTCTGACGTCGCCTTGTCCTGGGTCGAACAACATCGTTGCGCCGACCGCTCCGCCGGCTTCTGCGCTGCCGGTCTGCGGCGCAGCGATCTCCGCTTGACTTCCGACGATCACAGGGCGCACACCGGTGAAGTAAAATCCCCG
>CAYTDU010001016.1:0-2234 GCA_964436395.1 uncultured Gemmatimonadaceae bacterium
GTGGAATGATCGCATTCTTAAGCGCGTGTCGATAGATAACGATTCGTCGCGGCAGGCCCTTTGCTTTTGCTGTGGTTACGTACTCGGATTCCAGGACCTCGAGCATGCTTCCCCGCGTGATGCGGACCAGATAACCCATTGTGTAGAACGCGAGCGTAAGCGCGGGCAGAATCAACCGCGTCGCCGCGTCCCCGAGCGCTGACAGGTTGCCATTCAGAACACTGTCCAACAGAACGAATCCCGTGTAGCGGTTGATCTCAACCGAAAGTCGTCCGAACGCGGGTACCCATCCAAGTTTGTAGTAGAAGAGAAACTGCATGAGCAGCGCCGACCAGAACAGAGGGGTGGACACTCCTGCCAAGGCGATGACACGCGAGAAATGGTCAGTTGGTCTGTTGCGCCGCAGGGCCGAGATCACGCCCAGCGGTATGCCGAGGGCGATCGCAAGGACGAATGCGAAGAACGCCAACTCGAAGGTCGCGGGAAAGAATGCCTTCAAATCGGTGAGGACTGGACGACCGCTCGTTGCCGAAACTCCTAGATCGAAGTGCAGGATAAGGTTCCTCAAGTAATAGTAGATTTGCATGTAGACCGGATCATTCAGGTGGTAGCGTTCTCGCAACGCCTCGATCTGTTCGGGGCGGGCTTTGGGACCGGCCCATGCTCTGGCCGGATCGGCAGGAATGACATAAGAAATGATAAACACTAAAATCAGCACACCCAGTATGACAGGAACAAGGAGCGATAACCGCCTAAGGATATAGTTTCGCAGCTTCATGCGGGCTCCTTCCGCCTAGCCGAATCGATGTTCGTTGGGAATCACAGATGAACAATCGGGGGACGGGAGCGTATGACCCGCCCCCCGCTAAAGCCGTTTTTCTAACTGTTGTTAGCCCTCTTCGAAGTATAAGGAAGCGAAGTTGATTTGTAGGGCCGGGTTGTAGTAGTAGCCCTTCACCCGTTTGTTCAACACCGTGACATTGATGTTCTGGGCCACCCAGATGTAGGGGGCGTCCTCGAACGTCAGCTCCTGGATCTGTTTGTACAGCACGGCGCGCTTGTTCGAGTCGGCTTCCACCTTGGCTGCAACGATCAGCGCATCCAACTCGGGGTTGGCGTAGCTCGACCCGTAGATGGCATCCGAGTTATCAGCGCCAAGAACGGCATCAACGTAGTTGTCCGGATCCGGGTAGTCGGGCAGCCACCCCGTGAACATCCCGTCGGACTCGTGGGCACGCACGACCTTGTACGCGATCGCCCAGACGATCTCACGGATGATGAGGTCAAAACCGATCTTCTTCAGCTCGCTCTGCCACAGGAGCGCCTGCTGCATGCGGAGCTCGTCCCCGATTGGAAGTAGAACCTCCATGTCGAGCAACTCGTAGTCTTTATGGCGGACGCCCACTCCGGGGTCGCCCGGCCACACCCAACCGGTCTCATCGAGCATCTGGCTCGCTTTTTCCAGATCGAGCCGGTAGCGCTGTTCTTCAGAGATCGCATAGTAGCCAAACATCCCTTCCGGAATCGCTCCCGTCAGTAACGAGCCGTAGCCCTGGTAGATGAACTCAATCGACTGCTCGTACGGATAGGCGTAGGAGATCGCCTGCCGAACTTTCTTGTCCGCCAGCGGTCCGCGGCAACCGAGCGCGATGAAGTCGATGTCGAAAGAGGGGTAAGGAGCGATGATCAGGTTTTCCGCCCCATCAACCTCGGGGACGTTGACCTGCGGGAAGTACGGATGGATATCGGCGTCCCCCGCGCGCAGCAGCATGATGCGGGTGGCCATTTCCAGGACGATCGGGCACTCGATCGTCTCGATCTTCCCCTTCTCTCCCCAATAGTTGTCGAACCGCTCAAACACAAGCCGCTCCGCGGGGATCCATTCCTTCAGTGTGTAGGCTCCGGAGCCAGCGCCTCCCTCGTTCTGGTTCATCCACAGATTCTCCATATCTGGGACCACGCCGCCGTTGGCTTCCACCACGGCCGGGTTGACGATCGAGGCAGACGTGTGGGTGAGGATACCCAGTGCCGCTGCGTACGGTATCAATAGGTGAATCTCAACGGTGTAGTCATCGATAACCTTGACGCTGTCGAGATCCATCAGCATCTGAATCATCCATGACGGCTCCTGGTTCATGATGATTACTCTGTTGAAGGAGTAGCGCACCGCTTCGGCCGTGACGGGATCGCCGTTATGGAACACGGCATCCTTTCTCAAGTAGAAGGTGATGACA
>CAYTDU010001017.1:0-2232 GCA_964436395.1 uncultured Gemmatimonadaceae bacterium
GGTTCGGACCGACATAGGATTAAACGCCGGTGCTCTATCCGGTAGGGCGTTTTTGAAGAAAGGGAAATGCTGCAGCACCGACAGTTCGTTTCGGTGCCGCATGCATAGGCTCCGCCTCTCCTCAACGCGAGAGCCTCACCCAAGAAGGCGAGGCTTCAGCCATAGCTGCCGACGAGTGACGCACTACAACCTGATGATCAGCTAGTTGCTCAGAGCGGCGGATGCGCTCATGCTGACTCTCATTTGGAGTGCATTGGGTTAGGTTCTGAACTCAGGTACCGAATCGCCTTTAGCGGCACCGCTAGTCCCTATCCCTGCAGCACCTCGTCATCACCATGTCCGCAGCCACATACACCACGATGCCCAATAGCAATGTCAGCCCTGCGCGGAGTGAGCTGTGATCTCGAACCACGAAGTCCGCAGCCGCGCTCGCCATTCGAAAAACAAAGGTCAACGCATAAGTGAATAGAAACCAAGCTGTCCCTATTCCACGGTCATCGTAGTCGAACGGAATCCAACGGCCGACGGCCATGACGAACAGCGTAAAGCCACCGAGCCAAAGAAACGGGTGGTACCGACAAATGGTTGACATCTTCATGGCTATCTAAATGGCAGAGGTATTGGAATCGGCTTGCTCCAACCAGGTAGCGACACACCTCCTGGAGCGCCCATCTGTATGCCGACATGTCTCAGCAGTCCTGAGACGTAGGAGTTCGAGTTGTATCCGATGCCTGAGCTTGTTGGCCATAATGCGGAATACGGTAGGTCGTCACCGTACGTCGCATCAGCTCGAAGCATCGCACGGATAACTGCATTCTCATCACGGCCACCTAGGTCTACCCCAGTATTCCCAGTGTGCGCTGCGGCATCAGTAGGGCGATTGGTGCCACTAACCAAACACATTCCCTGCGGGAGGCAAGCTTTCGGACCTGCACCGAGTGTGACGAATAGCTTGCCGTCTTCACCCTTCTGAAACCGAGAGTCATTGGCCCAAGCCGCTTGGTCGTCTGGTGTAATACGAATAGATGCGTGGCTTTGGCCAACTCCAACTCCGTGTGTTTGCACTTCGATTGTATCGGCTGACAGTCCGAATGGATCGTTAAAGTTGATCGGATCCCCACCCGCAAACCCGTAGAGGTTTAGCCCTCCGGCTAATCCGATCGGGTCTTCTTGCGTAAGTGTCCTGATCGACACAAACCACTACGACCACGACGCCGCAATCCGTTGTGCTTTATTCTTTTAGCCGCTCACCTCTCTCCGATTTTGATCATAATATGTACTCAAAATCGCCGACGTGCACTTTCAGGGGGGAGTTGGGGTGATAGAGAGGCAAACGTTGAGGCACCTACGGTATGCAGCCGTGTCGCGAGTGTAGGCGCCCCTCCTGCTGAACGCAAGAGGCTCACCGGAAAAGGCGTGGGTCTTGAATCGGCTCGAAGTGATCGACGATCTACTGCCTTCCGATTACTGCTCCGTGTTCAAACTTGTCGAAACGGTCTTTGCGTGCCTTACACGCCTCGGAATTTCGGACCGCCAAACCAGAGGAACGCCGTTGCTCCATGTGGATTCGGTCAACCCGTTTGTCACTCGTCGAGGCAGGGACCGTTGTCAGTGCTCGTACTGGCTTCGGCGGTCGCAGGAAAACAATCAGCGCCGATAACGTTACCGATCGCAGATATGAGAGCGGCGAGTGTGGATTCGCTGAGCTTCCCTATGCACCCATCTGATGTTGCCAACTGGCTCTTTCTCATCTGGGACATCGCTTCGGCCTGAGCAACGCACTCTTTTGGAAG
This sequence comes from uncultured Gemmatimonadaceae bacterium, assembly GCA_964436395.1. Lineage (GTDB taxonomy): Bacteria > Gemmatimonadota > Gemmatimonadetes > Gemmatimonadales > GWC2-71-9 > JBDGYW01. Next base: position 1,794 of record CAYTDU010001017.1, read on the forward strand.
ACCATGAGCACCCTTGGGGAAGTACACGCAGTTGGGAAGAGTCTTCCGTATGTCAATTCTCTGCGAAGTCAAAGGAACTGCGACAAAATAATCCCCTCGATTCAACGCTTCGCGCGAGACGACAACCACCGGATGCCGTTGATTGCCGAATAGATATGCCCAATAGATCTCGCCAGGTAGCACCGCGACTAGTACGGATTCTCACGTGCCCAGTGGGACAGAGCATCCGCTGCCAAATCAGCCCATGCCCCTCGCTCCCGATCTGCGTCATCACCATCATCATCTTCTGCTGTGGCAGAGACGTAACAAATGGGGCTCGGAAGCCAGTCACTGGAGGCATTCGCGGTCGACGGGTCTCCAACAGTGATCGTACGTTCTATCGTTGTCACGTCAATTAGCTCAAGGTTAGTAGTCGCTGTCATCTTTGGACTCCCCTTTT
>CAYTDU010001018.1:0-2218 GCA_964436395.1 uncultured Gemmatimonadaceae bacterium
GGCGTTGGCGGGGCTGGATGGGCTGACGACCCTGTACCTCTACGGCAATCCGGTCACGGATACGACTGCACTGGCGGGTATGAACCTCGACGTCGATCTGGTACCAACTTCTGCGGATTTAGCCAGCACCATCCCTGAATTGGCCGCTGCCTTAGATTATTCGCCCGTGCGCATCTACGAGTATCTCTATAACACTATCGAATACGAGCCCTACGCCGGTTTGATGAAGGGCTCGCAAGCGGTCCTGGAAACTAAGGCCGGCAATGCTTGGGACACCTCGGTGCTGCTGGAGGAAGTGTTGGAAGAGTCAGGGGTTACGGCGCGCCTCGTCACGGGGCAGGTTACAGCATTCGGGTATGACCTATTCATGTGGCTGGGGATCAGCAACAGCCTTGAACAATATCGGCTTCTCAGCACAGCAGGGCTCAATCCGGCAATGGCCGGCCTCAGCATTCAGTTCGACCATACTTGGGTCGAGGCCTACCTTTCCACCGGTGGCGGTGATCCTGTGTGGGTTCCCTTCGATCCCGTGTTCAAGTTCAAAGACTATCGGGAAGGGGTGGCAGACATTGTCCAGTTAGTGCCATTCGACGAGGCTGGCTACCTCTCGGAGGTTCGTGATGAACTGCCGTACGAATACTACGAGGATCAGGTCGCCACGTATCTGGCGGCCAACATGTCGGGTGTTTCCATCGCAGACGTTACCTACAACGGTCCTATCATCCAGAAAAGCTTCCATCTCCTTCCCGACAGCTTGCCTTATAACCTGAACGATCCAGGAACCCGTTTTGAAGCCGTTGCCAACGTGCCATTGAGCTGGAAGCACAACGGGCGCATCACGATTACACAGAATGACACGGTGCTGCTGGATCAGCAATTCGTCCTGCCAGAAGTATGCCTCGACCGGATCACGGTGGGATACGCGCCGATACCCGAGCACCAACCCATCGTCGATAGCTACGGCGGTTTGGCAAATACGCCCGCCGGCGCCGTTGATGTCTTTCCACAACTTCGACTCGATGGGCAGATCGTGTTGGAAGGCTCCCCTGTATCGTACCTCAGTGATATTGAAATCGAATTGGCGCAGGAAGGTGTCAATGGAGCTCATGCGACTTCTAACACGTATGACCGAAAGGCCGGCTGCTACGTCGCCGTCGGCTTCAATACGCTGCAAGTGTCCGACGCACTACTCGCCCGCCAGGTCCGCGCCGTCAACGAGGCAACCCTTGCCGAAATGAACAGTCAGCCGTTCGATATCGACGACCAGATGGGTGGCTTACTCTATCTCGCCATGATGAAGTACTACCGCGAGTGTGATTTGGCGAATTCGTCGGTGCAAGCGTTGGCTCAATTCCGCGACGTGCTCTGGAAAGTGGAGACAGGAATAACCACCAGCAAGCTGGCGACGACCTATGAAGAAAACTTGATGTTTCCTGTTGTCCCCAAGGAGGCATTGATTGACGTGGCCGGAGGTACGGGTACGGCTGGCGCATTTGCATGTGGGTGGGGTGATCAGGCAACACTCGAACAGATGCATAGACACGGCATCTACAACGCCTCGGCTCTCGAACACGCCATCTGGCAAGAGTTAATCAATACCGAATCCATTTCCACGATCAAGTCTTTGGAACTTGCCAACGAGTGCGGAATACCCGTCTTCACTATCGACACCGCTAATGCGAGTACGTACATCCCGCAGCTCACTTTGCCGGCAGCCGATATCGCGTCTATCCAGTCAGAGGTGGACAATGGGAGCACAGTTGTCACGCCCCGCGATGTGACGCCGCTGGGCGATTGGACCGGAGTGGGGTATTTCGTCTTTAACCCGGCGTATGACGCGGCAAAGATCTCGGGTGGCTATAACTCCGGCCAAGATCGAATCGTTACGGACGGCGGCTCGACGACTGGCCTCCCGGACTTGTACAGTTGGAGTCTCTGGGGGAACTGGGGCCGCGACCAAGCTTTTGCCGGCGACCCGGTCAACATCGCCAACGGTAATCTCGTTCACAACGAGACGGATATCTGGTTGCCGGGCATCGGGTTCCCACTGGAGTTCGCGCGACATTATGACTCACAGTCTGACACGGACATCGGAATCGGGGCAGGTTGGGTGCATACCTACAGTGATTACCTCGCTGGCGGAGAGGATGACGCCATCGTCTGGATCGATGACCAGGGACACCACAGCACGTTCACACCCGACGGAAGCGGCGGTTAC
>CAYTDU010001019.1:0-2218 GCA_964436395.1 uncultured Gemmatimonadaceae bacterium
TTGCCCAAGGCTCCCAACGCGATTTCCCCAATCTGTCTGTGCGTCAGTATCTCCGGCCCACCAACGTCGATCTCCGATTCGGTTCTGTCAACCGCATTCACGCAGGTGATGGCCAGGTCGGCGCCGTGAATCGGGTTGATCCGGTTTTGCCCGTTACCGAACAGGTACACGCGGCCCTTCCGGGCCATCTTCATGTATTCGCCCATGTCGGAGAAGAAGCCGGTGGGTCGGATGACAGCGTAAACCATTCCCGAAGCCTTGAGAACGCCCACGAAATCTTCATGCGCCTTCACGATAGCGAGATGCGTCAGTTTCGGGCCGTTGAACACCGACACGTAGATGAACTTCTCGACTCCCGCTTTCAAGGCGGCGTCTAGCAGGTTCTTGTTGCCCTTATGGTCGACATCCTCGAATGTGAGCCCGTCCTTTTGCTTCGTGATTCCGACAGAGGAAAAGACGATGTCGATTCCGTCGCATACTTCCTGGAGAGTATCAGGCCGAGTCACCTCTCCCCGGAAGACTTCGTCTATTGAATCGCGGATATGGTCGAGCTTCTCAGGGGAACGGGCAAGTGCGCGGACGAAGTAACCTCTATCCTTGAACTCTTTGGCCACGAAGCCGCCAAGGTATCCAGAGGCGCCGGCAACGAGTACGCGTTTCATGTGGTTGTCTCCTCTCGAACTCCCGCTGCGTCGCGTCTCGGCACGTAGCTCAGCAGCTCATCGAATTTGGGTGTGTCGATGTTGACACCATCCCTCAGTGAGTCAAACTCGGCGGCCATCTCGAGTAGCTCAGGTCCGACTACCTTCGCGTGGAGCCCGAGGCGTACCGCTGCGCTTTTGGAGCCGAAGAACCGCGCAAACACCTTCGCTTCGAGCCACTGGGGCAGCCAGTAGTAAAGGTTGAATATCGGCGGCTGCCGCTTGCGATACCCCAATGCCTCGAGCACATCGCCTGCCTCACGACAGGCGCTGCAGTATTGATGAATGGCCCGGCTGTCGTTTGCCACCGCCTCGAGATCGCCAGCTTTCTGAAAAACGACTCCAGCTGTCGGAGCGATGAAAGCAAAATGGTACTTGAGCCAGCCGTCCATGTCTCTCTCGAGATTGACCTTGATGTTGGCAGCCTCGAACAGTTTCTTGATGTTGCTGGTGCGATCGCGGTTTGGCCCGTCGAACTCGCCCAGAAAGATCTCGCCGTTGGGGCCGGTTGGTTTCTCGCGGTCCATAAACACGAGGTCGTCGCCCACCCATCCGCCCCCTGCGCCAGGAAAGCCGAGCAGTAGCTTCTCGGCGGGTAGGTATCTACTGTATCGCTCGAATCCCGATACGTCGTTACCCAAGAACAGTATGTGCTTCAAGTGTTTGTTCTGTGCGAGGGTGGGGCAGACGGCCAGGCGCCCCGATTTGTTCGTTGCTACAATGGCGAGTTCGAACCGATCAGTCTCCTCGAGGTGTCGAATTAGCTTCACCTTCTCGACGTGTTTCTCTCCGGTGAGACCGTCCACGATTTCGATTCCGTTCTTATCGAGCAGGTCGAAAGTCTCGTTTCGGGCAAGAAGCGTCACGTCCTGACCGGCCCGTTGGAGTCGGAGCGCCAGCCAGCGTCCTATCGGTCCTGCGCCGTATACGAGTGTGTTCATTATTGCCTCCTGGTCCGGTTGCAAGAGTTTCTGGTACCTCCTTCAGCTAGGATCGGGCCAGGCCGCTAAATCCAATAATAGCAATATGTTACAGTATGGTGATGCAAATACGTAGTGTCATTGGACGATCCTGTTTGTCGTATTTCACAACTCAACTGAATGGATTTTTCAATTCCTCGGTCGGTTCTTGCGGAACGGAATTCCCAGCTTGCGCATCTTGGATCGAAGCGAGTTGGGGTTCACACCCAAAAGCTCAGCGGCACCACCGGGGCCGTGGATTTTGCCGCCTGCCTGATCCAGGACTTGTTCGATATGACGTGTGACGGTGGCGTCCAAGTCGAGGGTGTGACCGCCTTGCTGCGAGGAAATGTGTGCTGCTGTGAGGTGAACCGTCAGAATACCTGTTGGGCTGTTGGTGGCCGTAGCAGATTCCGAACTCCAGGCGGGTTGGGGTCTGTGGCCTAGTGGCGTCGAAATGTCCACGCTCTATTGGTGCAAGTGCAATACGGACCAGCTAACGGTACAGGAATTTGTGATCGTTCCCGCCTGTATGTCTCTGCGAACCGAGCGTGTTCC
>CAYTDU010001020.1:0-2217 GCA_964436395.1 uncultured Gemmatimonadaceae bacterium
TCCGCAAAAGAAAAGGGCCCGGCGGCAGAAACGGTGCGACAGCTTTGCGGCCGTGCGCGCTTCCCGCACGAACCGTCTACGCAGCTCGGGTTGCTCCGAGAGTTCCGGCGGCAGAAGCTTGATCGCCACTGGCCTGTCGAGCGCAACATCCTTCGCCAGGAACACGATCCCCATGCCACCTCGTCCAAGCTCGCGTTCGAGCGAATAGCGCCCTGCCACTGCTTCCTGAAGCTCGAGGAATTCCAGGCTCGGGACATCTGACATGGAGATAGGATGTAGTAACCGAAGCTTTCAGGCAAGCTCCTCGCGGAACCACTGCTGTCTGCCTAAGTTCGTATGCAGATCTTCTCGTGAGGACCAAATGCGCAACTTTGAATACTACAATCCGACTCGTCTCGTCTTCGGCAAAGGTACAATCGCACAGCTCTCGGACCTGGTGCCGACGGATTCCAAAATCCTTCTGCTGTATGGTGGTGGGTCCATCAAAGCGAACGGCGTCTACGAACAGGTACTGGCTGCTCTGCAGGAGTTCACGGTGGTGGAGTTCGGCGGCATCGAGCCAAACCCTCAATTCGACACCTGCATGAGAGCAGCGGAGAAGGTGCAGCATGAAGGTTGCGATTTCCTTCTTGCTGTAGGTGGCGGATCGGTGTTGGATGCCTGCAAGTTCATTGCCGCAGCAAGCGAGTATGAAGGTGAAGACGCCTGGGACATTTTGAAGAAGAGAGCGCCGGTAGATGCCGCCATACCGTTGGGGGCCGTGCTAACCCTGCCTGCCACAGGCTCCGAGATGAACGCCGGCTCTGTAATCAGCCGAGAGAGCACCAGTGAGAAGCTTTTCTTTGGCAGCGACCTTGTACGGCCAAAGTTTTCGATCTTGGATCCCGAGACGACATACTCGTTGCCCCCAGTTCAAACGGCAAACGGAATCATTGATGCGTTCGTTCATGTGACAGAACAGTATGCTACTTATCCCGCACCAAACCCGCTGCAGGATCGTCAGGCCGAAGCGATACTAAAAACGCTCGTCGAGGAAGGCCCTAAGGCACTCGAGGAACCCAGAAATTACGAGGCTCGCGCAAACATCATGTGGTGCGCCACAAACGCGCTCAACGGGTGGTTGAGTCTCGGCGTACCAACAGATTGGGCAGCACATGTCATTGGACACGAACTGACGGCACTATACGGAGTAGATCACGGAACGTCTCTCGCCATAGTAGAGCCAGGTGTATGGGAACATCAGCGTGAGCGAAAGAAAGAGAAGCTGCTCCAGTATGGCGAACGTGTCTGGGACATCACCGAGGGAAGCGAACGCGAACGGATTGGGAAGGCGATTTCGAAGACCGATCTGTTCTTCAGATCCCTAGGAATTGGAACGAAGCTCGGCGACCACAACATCCCTGGCGAGGCCTGCGAACAAGTCGCCAAACGCCTGGCCAACCGTGACATGAAGATTGGTGAGCACGCAGACCTCGGGGAAAAGGAAGTAACGGAGATACTTCGTTTGAGAATCTAACGAGGACGTTCTTGAGGTTCTCGAGGAGTTGGCCGGATGGACATGAAGGAGCACATCTACGCGGATGACCCTAAGGTCGGTCACCCCGACGTGCGCACTTTCCTGGACGGCGTGGACTACTTCTTCATTGGCAACGGTCTGATCCAAGCGGCCGTGCAGGTATGTCGTTCGGGTGAAGGTACCGCGCTGGGCCTGTTGATCATGAACCCCGATCGGTTTGGACCGAAGCGTACGGCTTTGACATGTTACGAAGCTGAGGGCATCACCGGAACGATCGTCTCGGTCCACGTGAATGGTACGGACCATGCGCCGCTAGCCACAGAGTTGGCTGCCAATTGGGATGAGGTGGACGGCGTACCGGCAGTGTGCGTTACCTGGCATGCAGACGATATCGAAGTCCAAGAACGATTCTACTGCCCCGGCAGATCATCACCGAGGCTCCACAGGCGAATAACCGTTAGCTCGGCCAGCAACGCCGACAGCGACGTTCTTCTCTCGACCGGCAACAGCGGCCAAGATGCACGGCACCTCGCCCTGCCGGCGCGCGGTCCCGCGACCGCATGCGTCCTCTATGAGATCGTCCGTGACGATGGGGAACCATTTGTCTTATGCAGGTGGAAAGAAGACGATCGGCCTTCAGGATACGGAACGGAATTCTGGACCGGCCTGACTCGTTGTGAGACAGGCGACCCCGATCTCGA
>CAYTDU010001021.1:0-2217 GCA_964436395.1 uncultured Gemmatimonadaceae bacterium
CGCGCAGGCCGTGAGGCCGCTCGTGGCGCAGATGAACCTCACGGCGCAGGCGGCCAGGGCGATGACCTCCGAGATCTCCGGCATGGCCGTCGGCATGAACGTCGGCGCCACGGAGATTGCCGAGGTCTTCAAGGCGATCCATCAGGCTGGTCCTCCGGCGAAGGCCGTCATCGACGAGCTGGGGCTTTCTCAGCGGGAATGGGTCAAGATCACGACGACCAGCGGGATCTCGATGGCGGAGCTGACTGGCGTCATGGGAGATCTTGCTGGCGAGTGGCAGGTCGCCCCGAAGCGTGCGGCGGCTATGCTCAATTCACTCGTTGAGATCGGCAAGAAGACAGGAACGGGGATTGCTGCTCTCAAGACCGCGACGCAGACCGTCGGTGAGTTTGGGGATATACAGGCAAAGCTTCCTGCGCACTTGCGTATTTCCGGGGAGGCAATCGCGCAGGCAACCGAGCAGGCGTACAAGTTGGCAGGTGCGTACCGCGACATGGGTGCGAACGAGGAACAGGCTGTCCAGCTCGGCAAGGATACTGCGAAGATGTTCATGGAGCAGTCTGCCGCGCTCAAGCTTGCGCAGGTTGGGCTCGGAGACATTGCCGACGCGTCCCTCTACAACAAGCTGCGGCAGATGGGCGTCCAGGAATCCAAGGTTTTGGAGATCTTGGCGGTTGGTGAGCAGGATTCCGTCAAGGGAATGATCATGCTCAACGAGGAGATGCGAAAGGCTGCGGGCTCCTCTGAGATGCACAGGATCATGATGGGCGACCTTGCGCGGACTCTCGGGGAGACGGGCTCCAGCCTTGTGTATCTCGCGGAGAGTGCAGACGTGGGCTCCACGTCGCTCGCGAGGATGGACCAGATGGCTATCGAGGGCACGTCTGGTTTGAAGAAGTTTGGTGATCAGGCTTTCTCTTCTGGTCGGACGATGCAGGAATCCTTTGACTTGGCGAAGGAGTCATTCGAGACGCAGATCCGCAGCATCGCTCGTGCCAACGTTGGCAAGCTCGTCCAGAGGCAGATCGGTGGTTATAGGCGGGTCGGCAAGGCGGTAAAGGCGCTGGGTTCGGACGAGACTTGGGGACCGCTCATGAATGCGGTTTCGGTTTTCGATCAGATGGGTGCGCGCGGGCTCGGCCTTGCATTCCTTGATAAGAACGCCTCGAAGGACGCTGTCGATGGCGCTATCGACATGGGAATCATGTACGAGTATGCGTTCGACAAGGTCAAGCAGTTTGGGCAGGAGATTTCTCCGCTCATGGAGATGCTCGGCATGTTCGGACCGCTCGGCCCAATAGCGGCGATAGGCGGAGTTGCTGCGCTCTTTGCGATGGACGAGGAAGACGCCAAGGGCATACTTGGTGGATTCTACGATACGTTCCTGAACATCAAAAACATGGTCGTGGACATGTTTGAGATGATTCCTTGGGACAAGATCTGGTCTGGTGTTTCGAAGGTTGCTGCTCGTCTGTGGCATGCCTTTACTGAGGATATTCCGTGGGGGGCGATCAAAGAGGTGGTGATGCCTGTCGTCAAGGACATTGGTTTGTCTTTGTGGGAGGCCATCAAGGGGGCATTCTCTTCTTTGGCTTCCAATCTGTCCACGGGTGACATTGCTATCGGTGCTGCGCTCGTCGCCGGTTTGTCTTTGGCCAGGGGGGGGATAGCGTCAATCTTCACGAGTGCTGTCGGCGGAATAGGGAAGGGTAGCTGGTCGAGTTCCCTTGGTGGCTTGAAGGCATCTGTGGCTGGGATTTTCCTTGCTGCTGGCTTGGCGGCGATCAAGCACATTGAGGATCGCGAGACTGCAATTCTTGAGGCCAGGGAGGGCAGGACCAGGGAATCGCGCGGTATTGCGTTAGATGTGGCGGTTGCCACAATGCAATTGCACCAGGGCAGGCAGGGTGGTCGTCGTGCGGCATTCAGTGGAGCGACCAGTGTCGAGGACATTGGCGCGCTGGTTCGCTCTGGAGAGTTGGACGAGAAGGAATTGGCCAGGGTTGCTTCCCGGACGAAGGACTATGCGAGTCTGATTGATCGGACGGGCACGGGGAGCAATGTGGAGGTGCTGAAGTCCCTGGAGAATTCTATCAGGGTGGAGAACGAGTCAATATTGGCCGAGATGGAGGATTGGCAGGCGGCTAGTTTCGTCAGGAAGGGCGTCAAGGAGAGGCTCAGGGTTCTTGAGGCTGCGCAATTCTTGCCCGAGGTTCA
>CAYTDU010001022.1:0-2211 GCA_964436395.1 uncultured Gemmatimonadaceae bacterium
GCTGCTCCGCGCCCCGGTACCCTCCCTCCGCGCGCTGTAGTGCGCGAGGGGGCGAAGGATCCCAAGTAGGGCAGCTGCTTACTAAGGCGCGCTCCGGGAGGTACCGGGGCGCTGCGTTTCAACCATCGCGCTCGACCATGTACGGGCTCACCGATGCCCTGACAGCAGAATCGCCTCGCGTTCCCAGGGGACCGTGTCGTGGTTTGACAGCGAGACGACCGCTTGGTTGAACGCGCCGAATGCCATTGGGACTAGGTTTAGCTTCACCCACCGATCTACTGAAGTGGTTCTCGCCATCGTCCAGGTATCGGCCCGGTCGCTCAGAGTGGCAGTGACGAAATCGAACTGAAGCGCGTGCACGCGCTCATGGGCCAGGATCTCATCGTCCGGTGCGAGGTAGCTCGTGAAGATCGTGCCGCCGACGGTGATGGCGCCGACGTGTTCGCCGACCTCGGGACGTATCGACGGGTCGGACTCGTTGACCCTTCGAGTGGTCTCGACGTCGAATCCACCGTACTCGTTCATATAGGGATTTTCTTCTCTGAATACTGCAACTCCGCCGGAGAGACTCGCATTCCAATCGAAGCTGTACTTGCTCGCCACGAGGCCATAGATAAAGCCGGACGCCGAAAGTAGGTCGATGAGTGGGTGTGCGGAGTACTTGGAACCGTTCTTTGTAAGGACGAGGCGCATCGGTATTGGGCCGAGCGGAAACATCAGGCGGTCAAAGGTACCGATGCCGTCCGACGCGTTGGCGGTGATGGATGCACCAACGGCCGCCATCTCGCGACCCAACAAACCTGCGCCATCAAACCGTGAAGCTGTAACACGTTTACCGGCGTACGACAGGCCACCCCCCAACGCGCCTCTCAAGAATCCGTCGGTCATAGCCTGCTCGAGCGGGGCTCCGTGCGCCAACCTGAATATGCCAGCCGTCACGCCGCCGATGAGAGCGTTGATGGAGAAGAGGGCGATGTGCTCTGAAGTGGTGGCGGAAAGACCGCTGCTGGTCGTGGTAGTGAATGACTGGGAAGAGGTGGGGGCCGGTAATATCAAACAGGCAGCTGCCGCGGTGAGAATCAGGATGCGGTATCCGGGTTTCCGACTCGCGGGTTCGGGGTGTGGAGGCATTTGGGTTGTACACGGGGAGGGGGGAGGGCGTTCCGGGCTTTTGGGACGGTAGGGCACTTCTTCCTTGCTTGCGATACTCGTCTGGTTTCGTAGCAACGATGGGTGGGAGGTGCAAGCCGTTCATGAAGGGAGACTGGTTCGAGACTGAAGAGCCCAGGTGGTGAGTCCGCGTGCCAGTCAACCCGCTATGAAAAATCAGCCACCATACAGATCTCGAAGTTGTCGGCAAGAATCTCTATGCCGCCTCAGGATCACATCACCTGCTCGTTGCCACTGTGTCGTCATCTCGTTACGGCGGTGTTGGCACGGGAGGCAGGATCGCGCGCAGATGTCCGCTTCGTCAACTGTTGTACTTCGGAAGTTCCATCACGCAGATTCGCCGCGCCGAACGCGGTCGGCTACGGCTTTTCGCAGTTCCTCCACTATCGTCCTAAGTTCTTCCAGTTGGGCTTGGGTAGCGAAACCAACGCTCTCATAATCAGCCTTATTGCGAAGCTGTCTCGTCGCGTCGAGGTATTCGGCCGTGGTCTGCCAGTCGTTGCCCAAGGTGAACGACAGTGTCATGATGATTCGGTGGTGTTGTAGACCGCCTCTGGCAGCACGGTAGCCCGCGGATCTCAGCGCCACATCGGCCAATTTCAACGCCGCATTGTACAGCATGCCAAGCCTCGCGTCCTGCGAAATCTCGGTGACCGCTGCATCCTGAAGCTCTCGATCAACAATTGTGAAAAGATTGGCGGTTTCCTGGTCTGATGTATTGTGGGGCTGCAACCATCCGTTTTTGGCCCAGTCAGACAAACTCATCCAGTGACCCCAAGAGGTTCACTTTTGCGCCATCCACTACTGACGACACGAAATACTCCTTCTCGGCCAGGCGCTGGCGGAACTCGGCGGTCGCCATTACGATCGGGCATATCTCTCTTCCGAATTTCTGTTGCAGCGGTCGTGTGATTTCGTTTATGCGGCTGAGTGAAACTGAGCCGACCACCAACAGGTCAATGTCGCTCTCAGGCTTTTCAGCACCTGTCGCCGCCGACCCGAACAACAGGGCAAGCTCAATGCGTCTTTCCGCAGCTAACG
>CAYTDU010001023.1:0-2207 GCA_964436395.1 uncultured Gemmatimonadaceae bacterium
ACGTCCTCACCGGGATCACCGGCGCCGTCAAGAACCTGTTCGGCGTCATCCCCGGACTCACCAAACCCGGCTATCACGCCAAACTTCGCGAGAAGGACCATTTTTCAGGCGCGCTGCTCGATCTCGCCGCCTGTGTCTCCCCGCGGCTCTCCATCGTGGATGCCGTGATTGGCATGGAAGGAGACGGCCCCGGCGCGGGAAACCCAAGACAAGTCGGCCTGCTCCTCGCAGCGACGAACCCGGTGGCCTTGGACGTGGTTGCAAGCGAGATCATCGGCCTACCTCGGGAGAACAACCCCCTCCTGATCGAGGCAGAAAAACGAGACCTCCACCCTAACCACCTCAATGAGGTCGAACTCGTCGGTGCCGACAAAGCGGCCCTGCGCATTCCCGACTTCGCGCTGCCTCCCACGTTTCTTCCTGGCACCGGCATCAGCGCGTGGTGGAAGAAGACGCTCGTATCGATGTTCAAAGGCGCGCTGTCCGTCACTCCGCGAGTGAGAAGAAAACAGTGCATCGCCTGCGGCGTCTGCCGCGACGCCTGCCCCGTGCACGCGATCACCATCATTGAAGGCAAGCACGCACACATCGACAGACGAGAATGCATCCGCTGCTACTGCTGCCACGAAATGTGCCCGAACGATGCAATCGAGCTACACACAAGCCGGCTGAATCGCTTTGTAAACCGCTAGGAGCACAGCCGGATTGATTGCGCCCACCTGGATCTGTCTTGGCCGCCCGTGTTTGCGCCTGGGCGCAGTTCTCCGTAGGCTGGGATCACGGGAGGGGATAGGCTATGCGAATAGGAGGTGCAGTCGTCATGATACTGGTTGGCGCAGCGCTGCTCGGAGGCGCTGCCGAACAGACGCCGCAAGCGGTCGCCTCGCTCGACGTGGAGCGCTACATGGGGAATTGGTACGCAATTGCCAGCATTCCGACGTCCTTCGAGCGCCAGTGCATTCAAGGGACCACTGCGGAGTACACCCTGCTGGAGAATGGACAGGTCCAGGTTGTCAACACATGCTACGATGCCGATGGGAATCCCGACGTGGCGCGTGGGCGCGCCTGGATTCCTGACCCAGAAGACACGGCGAAGCTGCAAGTCAGCTTTGTAAGCTTTCTCTGGTTCTGGCTGTTCTCTGCTCCCTACTGGGTGATCGATCTGGCGCCTGACTACAGCTATGCAGTGGTCGGACACCCGACCCGGCAGTACGGGTGGATTCTCAGTCGAACCCCGACGCTCCCCGAGGACGTGTTTTCGGGAATCGTGACGCGCCTGGAGGCGCAGGGCTACCGCTTCGAGGACTTCAGGATGATCGACCAATCCATGCACGAGGGCAGACCTGACTAGACCCGTACACAGGCAATCCAGTGGGACACTCTGCGGAATGCCTCGGATTGCTTACAGAGCCTTCATGTGTCCTTGGCAAGGCTGTTGCTATGCTCGGCGATGACGAGGAGACGCGCGTGGTTTGACATGAGGCACCAAGCCAAAAAAGAGAGTCCATGTGCTTTTCCATGTTCTTGAAGCAGCACTAAGTAGTCGTGGCGGTCTGCATCTGAGAAGAAGATGTCCATAGATCGAACGCCCCGCTGCGTGATGTGATTTGGAATCCCTGGGAGGACGACTCGAGCGATTCGCTCCATAATGATGATACTAGAACACAATGTGCAGTAGAATGAGCTAACTTTACTCCGCCCGGAATAACAACGAGGAGGAGTTTCCTGCTTCAGGCTCGACATTCGGAGAAATAGGTATTGTGTCACCCGATTCCACTTGTCAGCGCTCGCTATATTGTGTTGAGCGAGCAATCGGGAGGAGCAAGATGCCGGTGCGGTACCTGCTAACAGAATACGTAGAACAAGCCATGGCGCAGGCAGTCTATGACAAACTGGAGGATGAAACCTTCGCCGGTCGGATCCCAACATGCCCCGGCGTTGTAGCGTTGGCATCCAGTTTGCGAGAATGCGAGGAATCCCTGCAATCCGTCTTGGAGGAGTGGATCTTGCTTGGTCTAAAGTTGCACCACCCTCTTCCCGTTTTGGCGGGCCTTGATCTGAACTGCACTCCTGTCCGTGAGTAGATGGATTCCCTGCAAGCGAAGCGAGGTTATCCGGAAACTGCGGGCGTTGAGCTTTGAGGGTCCCTATATTGGAACACGCCACCAGTTTATGATCCACAAATCACACCGCTTGGCCATTCCAAC
>CAYTDU010001024.1:0-2205 GCA_964436395.1 uncultured Gemmatimonadaceae bacterium
CAGCGACCTGATATAGCGTGATCCAACAATGCGCTGTCCTTCAGGCGCCTGCAAAACCAAACGGACTGGCTGCAATGTGCCGCTGGCGCCCATGAGCTCGAGTGTCGCAACGCCATCTGTGGATTCAGTGTTGCTGGGGAACCAGTTTGATCTGGGTAGTCCGACTTTGATCTGCGCGAGGGGCCATGTTATGAGGGTGATTGCGAACGCGCCGAGCACTAGTGCTCGCCAGGGATGGCGCCCCAACCAACGGGCCCATCGCTCCCAGCCGGCAGGCGCGTGGTACCAGGCCAAGCGGCGAGCCAACCACCTGGGTTTGTCGATTGCTCTGCCCATGACAGAAAGGAGGGCCGGGAGGAATGTCACCGAAAGCAAAACGGCGGCTGTAACCACGAACAGTCCGCCGATTCCTACGGATCTCGTTTCCGTTGTCGGTGTGATGAGCAGCGACGCAAAGCCGACAGCAACGGTGAGACCACTGGTGACGACCGCTCGGCCAGCCGTTTCGATTGTCCGCGCCGCCGCGGCGCGCGCACCACGTCCCCTGTTTAGCTCTTCTCGGAACCGAGTCACGATCAGGAGCGAATAGTCGATGCCAACTGCCAACCCCACCATCGAGACGATGGTCAGGACGAAGACCGACATTGGGTGAAACGCGGCTGCCAGGTTTACCAAAGCAAGAGCGCAAGTGATCGCGAACACACCGACAACCAACGGGAGTACAGCCGCCACTAGGGCCCCAAAAGCAAGTATGAGTATGATGCCGGACACGGGCAGCGATTTGCGTTCTCCTGACCTCACATCCTCAGTGCTCACGGTACGCACGTCATAATCCAGCGCTGGTCCGCCTGTGACGTTTACGTCGAAATCTCGACCGGCAGGGAAAGACTGAACGGCGGAATGGACGGCTTGCCTGAAACTAGGAACGCGCTGGGTCGGGTCATGTTCCGGATCGGCTCGCGCAGCAGCAATTACAAATGTGGTACGCCGGTCGGGGCTGACGAGGCTCGAATCTGGTGTGACGAGATACGACACTACTCTGGTTATGTACGATTCCGCTGCCGCAGCGGCTGAGACCGATTCCAGCAAGGCTCGTGTGCGAGGACTGTCGATCGGTACGGGCGCCTGTATCGTTATCACGAAGAAATGTGAGATCGGTTGCGGAAACGCCTGTTGAATGAGTCGTGTAGCTCTCTCCGACTCGGAATGAGCAAGCACCCCACCCTCGACCTGAACCGCATCTTCCACATCTGTGGCGAGTGGCAAGGCAAACGCGGCCACAATGACCCAGAGGAACAGGACGATGTAGCGTATACGGATCAAAAAGCGCGCGGGAAGTGGAATCACGCCGATCTCACCGGCGTTTCGGCGCAGGTGTCTCGTACCCAGTTGTAGATGGGGCCCTCCGGTCTACTGCAGTATTCAACGATCACATGACTTGTAGGGCCTGTATGATAGAAGAGCAAGGCGCAGGATGCCAGAGACATGAGGCATTGTGGCGCAACATCAACCCAGACAACGATATTCTCCAGATGCGGATTGGATTTTTTATTGCCCTTGGCGTTATGGCCATTGCGGTTGTGCTATATGGTACCGCCAGGCATGACTCGCAATCTGTTGTAGGCAACGCCGATTCAGTGAGCCATGTGGGGCTGTCTGAGGGCGCCCGGCGTGACAGCATTAAAACTCTCCGCGCCGCCGTTCGAAAGCGAATAGCAGATTCGGACACATATTTGGGGCATGCGCTGGTAGAAGACGACTCAGTGCTGCGCCGTTGGCAGGATCGTACCATCAGAATGTTGACGGTACACATTGGATCGAATACCACTGGCGGCATTTCGGGTGAATTGGAGAGTTCGGTGCTCAGAGCGTTCAGCCGTTGGGAACGGGTCGGAGCAATTCCGGTGACCTTCCGGACTGTACGTGATTCAGCGAACGCGGAGGTTCACGTCCATTGGATTCATTCGTTCCCCGTGAACCGGAGCGGACAGGCCCAGGTTTTCTGGGACAGTGATGGATGGATACGCAAAGCTATTCTGACACTTGCTACCCATGACCCATACGGAAGACCTGTCAATCCAGACGTGCTATACACAGTCTCTCTGCACGAAATCGGGCATTTGCTGGGACTCGGCCACTCAGACGATCCAAGTGACTTGATGTATGCGATAACAACTGCGCACGACCTGACGGCACGAGATCGCC
>CAYTDU010001025.1:0-2202 GCA_964436395.1 uncultured Gemmatimonadaceae bacterium
GATCTCGAACGGCCGCAGAGTCAAACGTGCAGTCCGCAGAACGGGGATCTTCACTAAGCACATGCCTCTTCATCTCTTGTTGTAATGTCGTACCTATGATAATCCGACAAAACAACAGCTCCACCGGTTCAGCCACAGGATCAAAGGTATATTCTAGGATCGTGTTAGAGGCAAAGCCCTCTTGTCACGCAACAATACGAGGATGTGGAACTCCCATGAACGTGTGCACAGGCCGGAAATGCAGATGTAAACACACAATCTCGTCGGTTCTGATCACGATCTTGCTCATCTGCGGAACCGCAGCGGCGTCAGGGCAGCTCGTTCAACCATCTGCCGGCGCGCTCGCCGAGTTGGATAGACTCGTCCACGACCACATGAGCGAGAATAACATTCCCGGAGGCCTGGTAGCTGTCGCTTCCAGAGGCCGGATTTTGCATCTACAAACGTACGGGATGGCCAACGTTGAGCTCTCGGTACCAGTGACGGACAGCACGGTCTTCGAGATCGGGTCTATCAGCAAGCAGTTTGTCACAGCAGCCGTGATGCTTCTGATCGAGGAAGGTAAGCTCGGTCTGGACGATCTCATTCACGAGTACTTGCCGCATCTGCCGAGCGAATGGCTCGGCGTGACGGTGCGGCACCTAATGACGCATATGTCAGGCATTCCCGACTACGAGGAGATCCGCACATACGACGTGTACGGATTCCGGCTCACACCCGAGGAGGTCATTCAAATCGCCCACTCGCGCCCCATGGATTTTGCTCCTGGCCAAGGGCGGTACTACAGCAACACGGGTTACTTCATTCTGAGCATGATCGTGGAACGCGTTGACGGGAATTCGCTAGGTCAGGTCTTGCATTCTCGAATATTCGAACCGTTGGGAATGATTCAAACCCGGCTGGCGGATCCCGAGGCGATCATCCCCCACCGCGCTGCGGGTTACTGGGTGGACAAGGCGGGCGAATTGATCAACAGACGTCCCACCGAGACTTCATCGACGCTGGGGGCCGGCGGGCTGTTGAGCTCAGCGTACGACATGGCCAAATGGGACGAAGCGCTTTACGGAGACGAGCTGCTGAGTGCCGAATCAAAAGCGCTGATGTGGGCAGAGGCAAAGCTCCCGAACGGAGAAGGCACTGGATACGGTTTCGGGTGGGGAGTCCGACCCTACCGTGGGCTCACATCCCAAAGCCACGGCGGGCAGGTTGCCGGGTTTGTCGCGAACTTCCGCCGGTTTCCCGAGCAGGAAGCTGCGTTCATTGTATTCCTGAACCGCTATCGCGTGAGTAGCGGGCAGGTGGCTTTGGCCGCGATTCACACATTTTTGCCGAGCTTGGGCCCGATTCCGTAACGACAAACAGTGCAACGATATCCCCGAGCGGTTACTCGTCCCTGAGTGCCACAGCTGGATCGAGCCTGGCTGCACGCCGGGCTGGCAAGTATCCGGCCAAACAGACAACTGCCGCCATTCCGAAGATCGCGACACAGTAGGTCGTCACGTCAGTGTAAGATACTTGGAACAGCAGTGCCGATCCGAACCTCATCACTACCAGCGCAACGGCAATCCCGCACACCAGCCCAATCACTGCAAGCGTACCCAGTTTTCGAACTACCAATCTCGCAAAGTCCAACCGTTCCGCGCCCAGTGCCATGCGGATACCAAATTCGCGAGTGCGTTGGCTGACCGAATGAGCCACCACCCCGTAAACACCGAAAGCGGCGAGAGCGATGGCGATGACGGAGAGTGCGCTCAATAACCACATCTGGGCCGTACGCTCCCAATAACTGTCCCGAACTATGTTTTCCATTGCCCGAACGTTGTCGAGCGGGAGGTCGGGATCGATGGCCCACACCTCTCTGCGTACCTCATCCGCAAGTAGGGTTGGGTCTCCGGCCGTCCTCAAAAGCATCGTTTGCCATCGCACGGGTTCCTGCAGGAACGGGCGGTACAAACCTTTCTCGGCATCGTCGTCCAGTGAGAAGTGGTGGGTATTGCCAGCGACGCCGATTACCTCCATCCACGGCCAACGGGTGTCGTCTGTGGCGCCGTATTTGATGCGCTTGCCAACAGCGGCCTCGTTTGGCCACAGGTGCGAGGCAAGCGCCTGATCCACGACTACGAAATGGGGCCCTTCTGCCACCACGTCGGCCTCGGAAAAACTGCGGCCACTCAGTATCGGGATTCCCATCACGTCGAAGTA
>CAYTDU010001026.1:0-2201 GCA_964436395.1 uncultured Gemmatimonadaceae bacterium
TCATCACCGCTGAGAGCCAACGCCATTCCTTCACGACGCTCGATCGCGCTGCCGCCTTGAATGCGATTCAGAAGCGGTCTGCGCCGATTTGCGAAAGCTGAAGAACGCGGGGCACGTCGGTTCACAGGAACTCGACGTGCCCCGCCATTTCTTCAGCAGTCACAACGCGCGAGAGAAGGACCAGATCGAGGACAACCTGCCCCAGCCGTCGATGTCTCGCTGCCCAGAAGACGATGCCCGCATGCGGCACACCGCTGTTGGCCAGGGCGATGAAGTCACTGTCACACGTCACCAGGACACGGCCATGAGCGCGAGCAAACTCAAGTTGCTGCGAGTCGGAAGTACCGCCAAGACCCTGCTCGATCGTCGTCGTGACATCGACTCCGCGCAGTCTGAGGCCGGCTGCGACCGCAGAGTCTATGTGCTCATCGAGGTGGTACTTGATATCCACCCAACACTCCCCGCGATCAGCTCGCCTAACTGCGGCCGCGGGCCAGGAACCCTGAGCCGGCCTCAGCCTTCCGCCGCGACACCATCGCGTCATCGTCCCGAATGTGCTCGTCGATCACGATCCGGTTGTCGTGGTAATACGCCAACGCGGCATAGACGTCGGCAAGCGTCAAATGCGGAAACGACCTCACGATCTCGTCCGGCGAACGCCCCTCTTCAGTCCAGAAAACGATGTCCTGGACGCGGATTCGGGTGCCCGCAATCCGGGGCTTTCCGCCGCAGGTGCCCGGGGTTCGTTCGATATGGCATTTTTCAGGTACGGTGGCCATGAGACGATCTTAGATGGAAGGCGGTCTCCTCGCAAAGTTGGATGCGAAAGGGGTCGCAGGAACGCTGGGATCGAAGCGTTTTTGCCACGACCTTTTTGTCGTGAAATACAGCCCCAAGTGATTCGACAGCGATGATCCAACGGTCACCATCTCGGAGTTCCTACATGGTGACCGTTGGACAATTGTCAGTCGGCGCCCATAACCGGCCAGTGATCGGCGCCTAATTCCGGTCATCATCACGGAGCATTCTGACCTACAGGTCTTCTAGCGGCATTGCCGCGAAAGGAGGCCTGTTATGGCGAATGTACTGAAGATGACCAGCCAATGCGCCGATTTTCCCGGCCGGGACTGAACCGGCGCTGGCTGGTTTTGAACCGCCGACCGGTCTGAGGGGGCCGTCCGGGGCCGGTGCTGGGCCACCGTCTCGGTCATCTTCACCTACGACTGACCCGCTCCTCCCGCCTAACACTATTCTGAATCGCCCAATCCATCCCAAGGGTCACCGGGCAGCCGACTCACCAAGACGCTGTGCACCCGAGTCCATGCCTTCGTCGGTTCGTACACGATACCGGTTCGGAGCAGTGGCGGGACGTCGTTCAAGAAACGCGACTCGGCGATCTTTGCGGTCATATTTTCCTCGAACTGCGCTCGGGTGACCGGCGTGTCGCCGAACGTCATATATGCAGCAAACGCCTCGAGAAGGCGCTCACTGTCAAACTCCGGATGTCCAATCGCCATGTCGAGGTCGAAAAGGTCGCGGCCCTTCTTTCGCTGGTAGAGCGCTCTCAGCTTGGTTCCCATCAGCTCGGGAAGCGTGTATGTGGCAATCTCGGCAGAACCCGAAAACCAGTTGTTGGCGACCTCGAAGGAACGGTGTGCGAAGCCGTGAACGGTAAAGTGTTCCCGGGTGTTGATTTCCAGCTTCACGCGCGACCGAACCACCGGCGCCATCGTTGTTTCGAAACGATACAAGAGGGTGAACCGCCCCTTGCCAACCTTCCAGTTCGGCTGGCCCAGCCAGGGATCGAGGACGTCACGGATCTCGTCGATAAGCGGCCCGATCGGTGCCGCGCTCCGCTGCACGAGATCGATATCCTCGGAGTAGCGTCCGGGCGTCACGAAGAAGAGTTTGTGCAACGCGGTGCCGCCTCGAAACGCTGTTTGTTCAGCAATGCTTGGGCGGCTGAACAACTCCACCAACATCCGCGAGAGGATGAGGTCTTGCTCGACCTGCCAGTCCTCGCCCCAGGGCGCGGTTTTCCGAAATGCCGTGATATTTGCCTTGGGAATCACAAGTCGGACTCCACTTCGTCGTTCACGATAACTCGCCAGCGTGGGTCAAGCGGCGCATTGGCAGTCTCGAACGCGTGCGTGAGAGGTGTGGGGAGGAACCGCTTCCCCTGAAGCGTCTTCTTCAGAGCA
>CAYTDU010001027.1:0-2198 GCA_964436395.1 uncultured Gemmatimonadaceae bacterium
AACAGGAGTTGTAACAGATTCCGGATCGCACGACGCGACTGTGAACAGCAAACCACCCAGCAGAAATGCTCTGTATGCCTTCATCGCTCAGAACTCCCAACGCGCGCCAATGGTCGGTAGGATGCCTATCAACCCATGTGCACCGCGTGTCGATTCAATACGTGCCCGATTGCCAGTCCAATACCAGCTGACATTGTTGTTCAACGCCAACGTGTTGTCGCGGTCATAGATGTTGAATACGTCCAGGAAAATCGAAAGCTGGCTGCGGCCTACCGGGAACCTGCGCGACACTCTCACATCCACACGGTGATAAGCAGGCATCCTCGAGGCGTAGAGATCTCCGAAGTAGGACATACTGTAGTAGTCGCCACGCGCCGTTTGGCCAACGGTAAAGAACTCCTCCGTTGCGGGCCAGCCGGAATGGTAGTGGAACGCACAACTGAGCGACCACCATCTGTTGGGCCTGTACGCGGCCTCCAGGTTCACGGTGTGACGCTGATCGAACGGTCGATACACCCACTCTCCGTCGATCTCGTCTTTGGACTCCGCTAGCGCGTAGCTCGCCGACCATGCGAACCGGCCGCCTGCATCGCGTTTGACGAACAACTCAATCCCTCGCGCCAAGCCTCGCGTCGGGTCAACACGGATCCGGTCACCTGGGCCCTCTTCCGGAACGACTTCGATCTGCCCCTCTAGGCTGCGGTACTCCGGCCATGGGTCGGTGATCCGCCGTTCGTATGCCTCCAATCGAATCGAAGTTCCATCGAGCAGACGATGCGAGAGACCAGCCACTCGATGTTCTGCATGCTGTGCGGGATAAAACTGGTCGTCACCATCGATCACGTACATCCTATGAAGCTCATGCGACTGGTAGAACAGACCCCACGCACCCCGAAGCGTAGTTCGCGGCAAAATCTCCAGCGCCACATTTACGCGCGGGCTCCAATTCTCATCGTCCGTGTGGGAGTGGCGATCATACCGGACACCTACTTCGGTCGTGATCTGATCTATAGGTCGAAGCCGACTCGACAAGTACATGCCGGTTTCGTACCCGGCCGTGTCTACCGTTACGGTTACGGTATCGAACTGCGCAGTCCAAGGCACCGCGAACGGATGGGTGGTGTTGGGAATCCAACTCCGCCGCCACCTGAAATAGTCGTAGTCGGCCGTGCCTCTCCTGACATCGGCACCCCACTTCAGCAACAACCAATCTGAAGCAAGCAAACTCCAAGTCTGTTTGATGCCGTAGGTGTTGAAGTCACCAAAGTCATCTACGTCCAGTTGGAGTTCTCCGGAATCCGTATCCCTCTCAGAACCGAGCCTCTCGCGCCTTCCGTTCGCGTATGACAGCATAGTGTGAACGGAGAGCGAGTTGGTGAAATCGGCATGCCAGTTCACCCACCCGTAGCTCGATCCCCAATCGCTCTCGAGCATGGTGCCGTCATCCTCGTGCGACGACATCCTGTCACCCGCGTGGAGAATGTGCCCCGTGACGAGGTGTCTGGGGCTGAACTGGTATTGGACCTTGCCGTACGCGTCATAGTAGGTTGGATTGATCTCCTCCTCCACACCGGTGAGCTCAAAGATGATGTCGAGGTACCCTCGCCTCACCGATGCAAGCCACGTCCCCTTCCCCGCCGCAAAACCTCCTTCACTCTTGGCAGACACATTTCCGATACTCAAGCCTAGCGTTGTCCGGATGCGGTCCGGTGGCGGCGTTGTCGTCTTCATGGAGAACACGCCGGTCATCTTGTCGCCATACTCTGCCGTGAAGCCGCCTGTAAGCAGATCCACTCCGCTGACAGACTCCACGTCGATGATGCTGAACACCCCTCCCGCATCCTTCAGGTGAAACGCTTCATACAACTCTACGCCATCCAGCATGTGAAGCAGTTGATCGTTAGGCCCACCACGAACGTGCAGTTTTGCCGTTATGTCGTGAGTGGCTACCCCTGGTAGTCTGTCGACGGCTCTGTAGATGTCCTCGCCGAGCCCCGGTTGTGATCGGACCTCGTCGCGGGTGAGCGTCTGTTGAGTGATCACCTCTTGCTCGTCGAGTATGCCGAACGTGCTCGGTGTGACGACTATCTCTGTTAGGCGGAGTGCAGCTCGACTCAAGTACACGGTTACACTCGAGGTGTCGGCGCTGGGCACCGAAACGCCTGTCAACTCCTGCGGCGCGAAGCCGAGTGCACGGA
>CAYTDU010001028.1:0-2198 GCA_964436395.1 uncultured Gemmatimonadaceae bacterium
TGATCTTCTAACGAGGATAACATGCTGAACAGATCTGTTCTTGCCGCAATCCTGATACTATTGCTCACTGCCCCCGGTGCCGGGGTGGATGCCCAATCTACCGGCTACGCGCAGTCGTGGCCCGGTTGGGAGATGTCTCCGGGAGGAGAACCGGAGACGATCCTGCCCCTCCGAGAACGCGCCCGGGTCTACAATGAGATTCTCGAGTGGCGCCTGGATAACATCCTCCCGACCATCATGCGGGAGGAAGGCATCGAGATGTGGTTGGTCATCAACTTCGAATACGACGAAGACCCGGTATACATGACGCTCGTGCCCGAACCAGCCATGAACGCGAGGCGCCTGTCCATCATTTTCTTCCATGACAGCGATGACGGCTTCAAGAAGCTGACCGCTAACTGGCACGGATCGAGTTCAGCGGGGGCCATGTACGAGAACATCTTCACCGACCGGTCGATGGGGGCGAACCACCAGTTCACCGTGCTGGCGGATTACATTGCCGAGCACGACCCGCGGAACATCGCCATCAACTACGACCCCCACTACGACTACGTGGACGAGTTCAGCCACGCCAACGGCCTTTCTGCGTTTCACAAGGATCTCTTGGTACAAGCCCTGGAAGAGAAGTACGTGGAGCGCCTGGTGCCGGCCACGAACGTCGTGATGCGGTGGTACGAGACCCGGAGTGACCGCGAACTCAGCCACTACCGAATGCTGGCGGGCATCGCCCACGAAATCATCCGGACCTTCTTCTCCAACGAGGTGATCGTACCCGATCTGTCCACCACGGACGATGTCGTGTGGTGGATCCGCCAGCGCATCAACGATCTGGGTCTGGGCACCTGGTTCCAGCCATCAATCAGCATCCGCCGGTCTCCGGAAGACGCCGAGAGGTACGGGGAAGGTGACCGGGTAATTCGACGGGGTGACTTGCTGCACTGTGACGTGGGCATCACGTACCTGGGGCTCAACACCGACATGCAACACAACGCCTACGTCCTTCGGCTGGGCGAGACCGAACCGCCGGAAGGCCTGCAAGAACTGCTGCGCAAGGGAAACCGGCAGCAGGAAATCCACATGCAGGAGATGCAGCTGGGTCGCACGGGGAACGAGATCCTGGCGTCCATACTGGAGCGGGGCCGGGCCGAGGGACTGAGGCCCAGGATCTACACCCACCCAGTTGGCCCGTACGGCCACGGATCGGGAACCATGATCGGAATGTCGGAGAAACAGGAGTTCGTTCCCGGCACCGGCGAGCACCCATTGCATGTCAACACGGTTTACGCCATGGAATTCTCCGTTGCCGCCGACGTGCCCGAGTGGGGCGGTATCGAGGTCTCCATGGGGTTGGAGGAACAGGCCGTGGTTTTGGAAACGGGAACCCGCTTGCTAGATGGCTATCCCCGGACGCTGTACCTGATCCGTTAGGGTGGCCTTGAGGCGAAGGTTCAAAGCAGCTGGGCAACCGCAGGGATTCCTGCGGTTGCCGCTCCGATCGTAGGTGTGCACCACCCGCGTTCCCGATATCGGCATCCACCGCGCGGCGATCCCAGTAGACCAAGGTTTAGACTTGGTGCAACACTACATCAAGAAACCAAGTTTACGCTCAAGAGCGAAGAAACCGTGCAGCGGTACCTTCGTAGATAAGGTCATTTGCTGAAAAGCGCCGCCTCAGCTCTTGAACAACCGATAGAGACGCACGTACTCCTCCCCGGTCTCATCGACCCAACGACCCAGCAAGAAGTTCTCGTCGATGTGTAAAGGCTCGAACCCAGGCGGCGTCTCGAGCATGGCGAGCAAAGCACCATTCGCACCAAACACGTTCCAGCGCCGTTCATCGTGGCTGGGAGGCGCGTATTCCTGCACCCATAGGTTGCCGACTTCATCCACCAGAAGCGGCCCGAAGGCCGGCAGCGTTTTCGGCAGCGGCATTGCGTCGAGAAACTCTTCGACTCTATCACGTAGGTGTTCGATGTGACGCACTGCGTCGAGCTGCCGGTCTTTGAGCAGCGACACTTCCACCTCGCTCACGTTCACCGGCGAAAACCCTCTGCGTACCGATGCCAGCAGCCTGCCAAGGGAGCTGTGCTTGTGTATCTCGAAGTTTTCGGTGAAGCCGGCGTAGAACTGATCGCCCGTTACCGCAAACTCGGTGTTGCGCGCGAACAGTCGCCGGGAGTCCATTGCGCCACCCGAGG
>CAYTDU010001029.1:0-2194 GCA_964436395.1 uncultured Gemmatimonadaceae bacterium
ACGGCTCTTACCTGGTGGCAACCGACCCGTCGGGCACCGATTTGCTGGTAGTGTATCCGCCAACGTATCCCCCGCGCACCGCGAATCAGTATCCATCTGGGTTGCTGTCGCCTGACGCGTTCACCAATGCACAACATCTCGTGTTGCGTGTGGACACGCTAAAGGGCGCGCTCCGAAGTGACTACGGTAGGCCAACCACCGATGCAGTATTTGTGTCTGAGGGTCTGTACGGTCTGACCGTCGGATCCGGCTTGGAGTCCGGCTATCCCCAAACTGACACCGTGTTTGCCTTGTATTTCTGTCCTGACCCGCTTGACCGTGTTGTTCCAAAACCGCTCGGATTCGAGGACTTTGTCGTATCGGGAATACCCACATTGGGTTCCTGGCATACTTCTTACGCAGATACGTCACTGATTCGTAAGACGTTTGGGCAACCAGATTCAATACGTGTTTCAGGCGCGAATCGAGACTACGAGGACTGGTTCTATTCCGAACTGACGGCGTTGGTGGGATGGGGCTGGGTCTTCACGCTCATTATCCGAGATACGACGCTCTCCACTGCACGTGGCTTAAGAGTGGGTGATTTGCGCGGTCGTGTTCAATCACTCTATGGTCTCTACAACAACATACCCACCGCGGAGGAATGGAACTTCCACCGACTTATGCGACTTATGCGCGGCAGAAAGGCACCATCCAGCAGCGAAACGCTGTCGGTGTCTTTTGAGGGTGATATTGTAGTCGAGATCAGATTGGGTAGAACGCGTTGGGGTGAGAATTGAGTCAAATGACTGGTCGCGCAGCCTAACACGGGCATGAAGCTGGCATGCGCGGGGGCGACGGTTCATTTGTGCGCATGGATGGGACGATGATGGCAGAACGTTTCTCAAAGCTGGTTAGCGAGCGCATGCAGCTTATGCCCAGAGTCGTTAGCCAGCGTTACGTGAAAGGAGGGTTCCGCCGGTGACGACATGGAAGTACTGCCGCGACAACGTCGCGACGTCAATCGCATTCGTATCCACCATCATCTTCGTTGCCGCATGCGGCCGGCAGGACTCACCGGAAAGTCAAGCCATCACTCATCGCGACAGCGCAGGGATAAAGATCACGGCGAACGACCTCGAACGCCTTGATGCAACCTGCCATTTCGGCGCTTCTCCGACAGTAACCATTGGCATAGCCGAAGGCGATGAGGAATACCAGCTTTACCGAGTTTTCGGCGCGCGACGCTTAGGCGACGGGAGCATTGCGTTGGTGAACCAAGGGAGCCAACAGGTTCGGTTCTACGATCAGCAGGGTCATTTCATCGGTCAAACGGGTCGAGAGGGTGAAGGGCCGGGCGAATTCAGAGCGGCATTCCACTTGTGGGTATTGCCCGGTGATACGATTTGGGTTGGCGATTCTAGACCCTGGCGTTTCCTCGTCTTCGGTCCCGATCGGCAATGGGTGAGGACCGTGCAGGCCGAACCCATGTACGTGAATACTCCGGGCGTCATGAGCGTTCTGGACGATGGCCGGTTCGTGCTAGCGCAACGCCCTCGGCCGTCACCACCGAGCACCCAGTTCGAGCTTTCCCACCTCACGGTCGTGCTGCACAATCCCGCAGGGTTACTCATCGACACCGTCGGAATCTACCCCAACGGGAGATGGGGTCGCATGGAAAACAACCAACGCTCTATGTTGCTCTACCCGTTGTTCGAGTCATTCACACGCCTGGGGAGCACGGGGTCTCACATCGTAATCGCACATCAATCAAGAGCCGAGTTTTCGATTCTCTCCGCGGCCGATGAGGTTCGTGTGGAACACATCGTGAGATGGACAGCCGGTGATCGCACAATCTCGTCAGCGGATATCCGTGCGGAACGCCAGCGGATTGTCGAGCCATACGAGGATGTCGACCCTGCAACACGGCGGCGCTTTGTTGCACCTCTTGTGAGCGAGGACCGGCCCGTCGCAGACAAGTTTCCGGCCTTTGCCAGCCTAAAGCCTGGTCGGGATGGACGTATTTGGGTAAGGGAGTATCATCGTCCAACTGAGCCAGAACCGTCCCGATGGCTGGCGTTCGATTCCGAAGGTGGTTTCCAATGCAGAGCCACGATTCCCACGTTCGATGAATTCCTTGAGTTCGGGGCGGATTACGTCCTGGTCAAAGACCGTGACGAACTGGGAGTCGAACGAGTCTTCCCCATGCATTCGC
>CAYTDU010001030.1:0-2192 GCA_964436395.1 uncultured Gemmatimonadaceae bacterium
GCAATATCGGCAGGTCGACAACCTGAACGGACATAAGATATGAATACACGAGCGCTATCCGTACCGGTGTTTCAGATCCTCGTCTCCTTGAGTGATCGGCAGCAGCACGGCTATGCAATCCTGCGGGACATCAAACGGCGAACTGAAGGAGAAGTATCGCTAACTGCCAGCACTCTCTACTCAGCCGTAAATCGTTTGCTCGACTCCGGCTGGATACGTGAGAGTGACGAGCGCCCCGCCCCCGAATTAGATGACGAGCGCCGCCGCTACTTCGCCATTACCGACGAGGGATTGCAGGCGCTGCGGCAGGAGCTGTGGCGCTTGGAGTGGATGATCGGCACGGTGCGCGACAAGAGCATCCGCCCCATGTCGCCGAAAGACGCATGACCAATTCACGCCACTCGCTTCCACCGCGGGCCTTTTCCTGGATCGCCCGGATCGTTCTGCCACGGGCCTTCCGCGAGCGCCACGGCAAACACCTGGTGGACCTGTTCGCAGAAAACTGGCTGGCAGAATCTCGCCACCGGACGAAGTCAGGTATGGCCCGACTGTTTGCGGTGGAATCCCTCTCTCTGTTGCGAAACGCCAGTCGAGAACACGTCATGGTTTGGCGACTCACTCGAAAGAACCGTTCTGGAAGAAGCAGCCTCATGAAATCCCTATTCAACGACCTTACGTACGGGGCGCGTTCCCTTTCCAGGAATCCCGGCTCCGCCTTGATCGCGGTGATTGCGCTAGCCATGGGCATCGGTCTCTGCACCATGATGTTCAGCATCTTCTACGGTATGTTCTACCGCGGGCTCGACGTGCCGGAAGCCGACAGGCTCGCGATCATCCTCGAGACAAACGCCTCGCAAAACCAGACGAAACTGGGCGTGCCACCGCACGACTACTACGACTGGCTCGAACAACAGCAATCGTTCGAGGATCTCGCTGCTCTCTATGTCGCCGGCGTGAACCTCACCGGCCCCGAGGGCCCCGAGCGTTTCGACGGCGGGTTCGTTACCGCGAACACATTCGACATACTCCGCGTTACTCCGCTCGTGGGCAGCACGTTCAGAGATTTCGACGATCTGCCTGGCGCCCCGCTCACCGTGGTGCTCGGCCACGACCTTTGGGCCACGCGCTACGAATCGGACTCCGACGTTGTCGGAGGGACCGTGCGGGTGAACGGCGAAGCGGCGACCATCATCGGAGTAATGCCGGAGGGATTCGAGTTCCCCGCGGAGCAGGACTTGTGGATAGCCTTGCGCGACAGCCGTGCCGAGGTGGAGCACAGGCGCGACAACGCGATACTCCGAGTTGTTGGACGGCTTCGAGAGGGAGTGAATTGGGAACGCGCCGAGCTGGAGATGAATGCCATCGCGGAGCGTCTCGCGGAGCAGTACCCCGAGGCCAACGCCGGGATCGGTGCTCGCCTGCTCACATTCGTTGAATTCGACACGCCTCACGATCAGGTGTACTTCGGGATCGCCACAATGGTGTTCACCACGGTACTCGTGCTGCTCATCGCCTGCTCAAACGTGGCGAACCTCCTGCTGGCACGGGCGGCTCTCCGAACCCGTGAAGCCGCGATCAGAGCTGCGATCGGCGCCCGGCGTTTTCGGGTGCTGATGCCGTTCTTCGCCGAGGCGGTCGTGCTAGCAGTCTGCGGATCACTGCTCGGCATTGGCATCGCCTACTACGGTACGGCCGTGTTCAGCGACGCCCTCGTCGGCACCGGCAAGCCCTACTACATGCGAATCACCGTCGACCTGCCGATACTCGCATGGGTACTTGCAATAACGGTTCTGACGGCTCTGGCGTCGGGTGCGGCACCGGCGTGGCGAGTCTCGAAAGCCGATGTCTCCGGCGTCTTGAGTGACGAGTCACGCGGGAGTTCCAGTCTCAGACTGGGGATGTTGAGCAGAGCCCTGGTGATCGGAGAGGTGGCGATGTCGTGCGCCTTGCTTGCGAGTGCGGGCATCACGACGAAGGGTATCGTGAAGCTCAACACGTACGACTACGAGTTTTCAACCGACGACGTTTTCACTTCCCGGGTCAATCTGTTCGAGATCGACTACCCATCGCGCACCGATCGGGCTTTGTTCTTCAGAAACCTCGAGGAGGCGTTGCGGGAAGTGCCCGGCGCCGAGTCGGTCGCCCTGGCCGACATGCTACCGAGCATGTGCTGCCTGAACCGCCGGTTCATG
>CAYTDU010001031.1:0-2192 GCA_964436395.1 uncultured Gemmatimonadaceae bacterium
TCGACGGGATGGGCATTCATGACGGCCCGTTCCTGCGGGCTCAGTTTCCCAGCTTTGTTGAGAACGTCCAGCGGGATCCTCACCTTTCCAAGATCGTGCAGCAGCCCCGCCGTACCGAACGCTCTGACATCCTGCCCGCCCAAACCGAGGTATTCGGCGAGAGCCATTGTGAGCACACTCACGTTCAATGAATGCGTGGTGGTGTACTCGTCGAATTCCCTCAACTGCAGCAACGGGAGAATCGCCTGTTGATCGCCATGCATCGCGACAGACAGGCCTCGGACCACAGCCTCTGCTTCGACCAGAGGAAGATTCTTGCCGTCACCTACTTCACGATGCAGCCAACGAACTGCGTCCGCCTCTTCACCCAATGAAAGCGCCAGTGTCGCAGTTTCGATCGGCCCCATATCAGCAAGTGTGTCGCCTTCACCGCGAATACCGATTTCGCCCCATTTGATTCCTGTCGGCGCGAGATAACTGACCTCGCAAGTATCGAGGCCGGTTGATGACAAACGGGCGATGGTCTCCTCGATGAATCGTTCCAGATGCTCCCGCGTTACAGTCTGATTGAACTCCAATCGCTGCATGCCGATTGCTGCGAACCGTCGACTCCAGTCCCAGCTCCTGAGGTCCCTGAGCGGCGTGTTTCGGTAAATGACCTCATTCTCGAGGAATGAGTAGAACGGATTGCTATCCTCATCAAGCAGATCAGAAAGTTTCTGATACGTCGCATCGAGCGCTCGTTCGCGTGACACGTGGCCGTCGGGGTAGAGTGCCAATGCTGAAAGCGCCTGAGCAAACGCAGAAAGGAAATCAACTTCGATGGACATCTAGGTACCTCCCCCATCCACACCGGACGCTGCCTGGACGACTTCTTGGTCCCGGGCCTTCATGGCGGCAGCAAGCACTTTTTTCGCTCGCTGGTCCGATTCATAGTGCCGTAACGCAGACAGCGCTGCGAGCAACACTCTGTTCTTTTGCGGCAGCTTGAGACCGAGCAGGGTCTTTTTGGGCGCGGCCATCTGAATCAGCGCGTCCAACGCGGATGGATGACCACACTCGCCCAGCACATTGACCGCACCCACACGAACCTCATCCGGCAGCCTGGCATTGGCCAACTTCACGAGCAACGGAACCGCAGCGACAGGGCACGAGTCGAGCGCTGCCGAGAGCCCCATCCGTACAGTTCGGGGATCTTTATCCGCCAACGCCGCACAGACCGCCTTTTCCCGCCCTTCGCCCACCCGCAGGCTGATTTTCATCGATTCGCGGCGAACACGCGCGTCGGAATTGCGAATATACTTGGCTGCATCGAATCCCGGCGGCGGTTCCGGCAGTTCACCGAGTATAGCAAGGGCGTTTCGCTGAACGAACCACCGAGGGTCGTCCAGGCGCTTCATCGCAAGCGGTCCCACTGCCGGACCAAGCTTCACGATCCGGTCAAGGAGCACACGTCTTGTCTGTTGCGACTCAGATTCAGAGAGCACGTCGAGCATCTGGTCAATGGCGTCATCGCCGACTCTTTCCAGCATCATGTCAAGCACTTCGGCGTCGATCGGTTCGGCCCGCAGCACCTCATCCAAACGCTCCGGGGAGCACACGTAGTCCCAGATTGCCCGGCCGCATTCCGGGGTTTCCGCCTCGGCCAGTGTATTTACAACCCATCTGAGGCTACCACCGTCTACCAGTTCTTCTATCGCACGCTCTACAGGCTCTCCAAACGCATCAACCTCGAGAGCCATCTGAAACATCCGCATCGGCTCCGGCTTGTGCTGTTGATCAGGCGAGACAGAATACATGGGCCCGGAGGATGCCAACGCCTCCAATGCTGCCCCGTAGGCACCTGGGTTGGGATCCTTCAGCGACCACCCACGAATCAGCTGGCAAACTTGATCGCGCACAGCACCTTCAGCTATAGTCTTTCGCTTTCCCGTACCCGTCTCGGCATGATGGGTGAGTTTCTGGAGCATTCGTAGCAGGGAATGCGAGACGTTCTGTTCGTGAGATTCACTCGCAACCTTGACCAGTTCGAGAACCGCATCCACCGCCATACCCTCTGCGGCGCTGAGAAGGAATCGCTTTCTCTGAGCCCGATCTCCACCCATTTCCAGCAGACGTTCAACCGTGCCGCCACTCAGTGAGCCCACGAGTTTGGACAGGCGTTTCTTGAGGGCAGCCGCTTCGCTGCCCTC
>CAYTDU010001032.1:0-2192 GCA_964436395.1 uncultured Gemmatimonadaceae bacterium
CACGGGAAATTCCGAGTATATCGTAGAAATCGCGGGCATTGATTATGTGTACCTGGGCGTATTAACTCATTGCGCCAGTTCGCTCATCAATCTGCTGGTATGACCCACCAACGCAACGACTTTGTGATATGGCATTCTGGTGGGACCCATCACACCCAGAACACCGGATAGCGGCCCCGCAACGTACGTGGAGGTCACAAGAGTAAACGTACTTAGTTTGGGATCGAGATTCTCACCGCCGATGGTTACGGTGATCCCCGGCTCGTGTCGGTCCTGTAGCGCCTGCCTGAGCACCTCGCGCCGCTCGGTGAGTTCCAGCAAGTTCTTCATCTGATCGTTGGAGCTGAACTCTGGCTGCTCTGCCAGCATCGTAGCGCTACTCAGCACGATCGGACTTCCATCTGAGCTAGAGCCGTGAAAGATCGTATCGGCTTCCTCGACGAATATGTTCAGCAACTCGTCCTCATGCGGGTGGATCGAAACGTCGCGGAGCCGCTCTCGCAGCGTAGATCTGATTTCGCGAAGGTTCAAACCGCTCAGTCTTTCGTTCAACACACCCGCAAGAGTGGTGAGCGCCTGATGTGGAAAGGCGTTGTCCACCTCAACAAAGATGGTCTTTGCTGATCCGCTGCGAAGCAACAGCACCATCAGGAGCCGTTCGTCCGCCGCCGGCAGCAGTTCGAGCCGATCGAGTATCGCCGCGTCGAACGAAGGTGCCACCGCCACACCGAGTTCCTGCGTCAACACACCCAGAACCTGGGCAGCCTTTTGCAGAATATCTTCGATGGCGTAGCGCTGGTCGTGGAATTCACGACGTATCGCGCTCGCTTCTTGTTCTGTGAGCCGAGATCGCTCCATCAATCCGTCTACATAGACACGATACGCCAGGTCAGTAGGCATGCGACCCGCCGAAGTGTGGGGATGGTACAAATATCCCTTTTCCTCCAGATCACTCATCGTATTACGGATCGTTGCCGCCGATACACCGAGGTTGAATCGTTTGGCGATCGTGCGCGAACCGGCAGGCTCGGCGGTTTCCACATAACAGTGAATGACCGCTTGCAGCACTTGCCGCTCGCGAGTGTTAAGACCTTCGACAGATATATCCCAAGTCATGAGCTGACAACAAATTACCCACCTTCGGGCGAGGTGGTCAAGGCGGTCACGATCTCGTCCATCCGGAGCCACCCCAAAGCCGTGAGATGCCAGCGTCCACTCTTTGCCTCAGCCCAGCCCCGTTCTTCGGCGTCGGCAATGAGGCGCGCGTCGAATCGCGCAACCTCATCCAGCTCCAGCCCCCCATGCCCACGTAAGCCCAGATATACGCGCTCGAGCAATGCCTGATTGCGCGTGAGCCGTTCCCGGCCTTCTGTAGCGTCACCAGATTCTAGGACCATTCGCTCGTATTGCGCCCACGGAGCAACATTCCAGTAGCGTTCTTCGCCGTCGAACCCGTGTGCCGACGGCCCGAGACCGGCGTATCTGCTGTCGTCCCAATACGCACAGTTGTGTTTCGAACGCCTCCCTTCGAGCGCGTAGTTGGACACTTCGTAGTGCTCGTAGCCCGCGCGAATCAATAGGTCGTGAGCCACCAGATAGTCGCGGGCGTATGCCTCGTCGGAGGCCGGAATAGTCTTCCCGCGTCTTACCCAGCGTGCAAGGGCTGTGCGTGGCTCAACCGTGAGGCCATAGATGCTGATGTGCTGCGGTTCCAATTCGAGGGCTTGTGACAAATCTCGTGAAATGTCGCGTTCGAGCTGTGCGGGCAGCGCGACAATCAGGTCTAGTGAAAGCGATTCAATGCCCGCATCACGCAGCGAGCGAACTGCAGTGACCGTGTGCTCTGGCGCATGAGTTCTGTGCATCCATCGGAGGATTGCCGGATCGAACGACTGCGCCCCAAGCGACACCCGGTTCACGCCGGCATCTGCCCAGGCACGAGCGTTTGCCCCGGTGACATTTTCAGGATTGGCCTCCAACGTCACTTCCACATCGGTGCTCGAAGCGCCCTCGTGCTCGAGAATGAAACCCACCAATTCCGTGATGCTCTCAGCCGGCAGGAGTGATGGAGTGCCTCCTCCCATGTAGAGGGTTTCAAGAGCGTCGGCATCCCACTCTCCAGATTCCTTTCGATGCTCGTACTCCCGAACGATTGTGGCTACATAACGACGCGCCGGTATCTCTCGCCGGAC
>CAYTDU010001033.1:0-2189 GCA_964436395.1 uncultured Gemmatimonadaceae bacterium
GCACGTTTTGAACGATTGCGCCGCCATGCGCACCCACGCACCGTCATGCGCGCACATGTTTTTTCTGACTTTTTCTGAACTCGCCCAATAGCCCGAAAATCCTTTGGTGTAGATGGGGCAAGAAACACCCCGTGCCAGAATGACTGGTCACGTGTTATGTCACGTGTTTAGACAAGAACGCCG
Organism: uncultured Gemmatimonadaceae bacterium; assembly: GCA_964436395.1. Taxonomy (GTDB): domain Bacteria; phylum Gemmatimonadota; class Gemmatimonadetes; order Gemmatimonadales; family GWC2-71-9; genus JBDGYW01. The sequence continues at coordinate 184 of CAYTDU010001033.1, forward strand.
TTTCGCCCCGTCAATAGTGGGATGAAACGGCGTTTCGGGGGTCGATTCGTAAGGACTTATGCGCACCCATGCGCTCTCATGCGCGCATATGTTAACGCAAATTGACTTTTAATCCGTAGGTCGTGGGTCCGAGCCCCACCGTCCTCACTTGTAAGCTCTTTGAAAACCTACACTTAACAACGTTCCCCTCTTCGTGGGTGTCACGTGTTATGTCACGTGCTTGGGCTCGGGCCGGTAGTGCAATAGCTCTTTGGCGGCATCTATCAGCCCGAATTCATCGGCCGCTTTCTGGGTCCGTTTGCCCGCCTTCGCCATGTCCAGGTCGACGTAGTATTTCATGGTTGTCGCAATGGACCGGTGCCGCATGTACCGCTGGAGGTCTGCGGGCATCATGTAGGGTGCCCACCGTGTGCCGAACGCCCGGCGCAGGTCGTGAGCAGACGCGTACTTGATGGAGTCGTTCTTCCCCGCGAACACCAGCACCTTGGCTGCCTTGCCGATGTCGGACACTGTATCGGAAAACGTCCAATAGCTGGGCGTGCCCCGTTTCAGTTCCGGCCGGAAGACCCTGCCTTTCCGCTTTTCGGGCGGTGTCTCACTGAGAAAGAACGCAAAATCCGTTGTGATTGGCAACCCGTCATCCCTACCCGCCTTGTCGTCTGGGATCTGGATTCGCGGGTTATCCAGATCGAGGCTCAAGACATGGATCTCGCGCGGGTCGTCCCACGTCAACCGTAGCGACTCCTCCAGCCGCAACCCCGACAGGTAGAGCCCCGTGAGGTAGTACCGCCAGCCAGCCGCGAAGTCAGCCCCCACAACGCCCTCTGTAGCGTCTAGCATCCGCTCGAATTCTTCGCGTGTGATCGGGCGTCCCTTCATGCCACTGCGTTTGACGCCTCGCGGTGGCCGAACTCGCGGCATCTGGTAGTCCTGCCAGATACCTTCGGCCCAATTGAGCATTCGCCGCAACTCTGCAAAATAGCCTGCGATAGTATCAGGGGCCAGCCCGGCCTCCCGCAGTTTCGCGCCGAACTTGCTGAGCAAGCTGCCGTCCACATCGGACAGGACGTGCGGCGCGCAATGTTCTGCTAGTTTGTTTGTGGATGTGACCCACTTTCGGCGGCTCGATGGCTTTTGATGAATCAACTCCTCCTTATCGTACCGGTCCATGACGGTTGCCCACGGTACGCCCGTTTTGCGTTCGGCCAGTAGTTCCTCCTCTTTGGCAACCAAGAGTTTCCGCAGTTTCGATACGTTGCCCTTGGTTGCCGCGAGGTCAGTGGCCTCCTGGTGCGGTGTGGTTTCGTCGGCCCACTGCCAGCGAACCACATACTGACCCTTAACAGTGGCCTTCCACACCCTCAACCGCTTTTTCTTCCTCGGCATCGTTCAATGTGCTCCATCTGGCACGCGATGAAATCGTCTGTCATTACCAATCCATTGAAATCGTCGTCGATGAACACCCCGCGATCCTCCAGCCTTTGGCGGCAGGTACGGTCGTCACCAAAACCGCACGTGGCCGCGAATTCTGCAACACTCATGGCCTTCCCGGGCTCGATCATCTGGCGACGATCCTGCCCATAGAATCGGGCCTTCCTGGCCTTCCTCAAAGTGGCCTGGAGTTGCTTGGTTTTCTGCTTCGTCAGTTCGTTGAGTGCGTCGATCTCCGCTATTTCCGCTAGGATTTGTGCTTTATTATTTCCAGATTTTCCAGACATTTTTGCGAGTCCTGTCGTTTTTAGCTTGACAGTCCTCGATTGTGCGATATATGATTACGTACGCTCATCGAGGACCGCGAGCGGCCTTGTTGGGTCACTTGCTGTCGGGTGGCTACCAACCACAACCCTTCAGCACCAATCAGAAGTTTCTCACCAGGGGACCGTTGCAGCGGTCCTCGGTGACTTTCTTGGCTCAGCCTGATTCAATAGGCACACTCCCGCCGCTCTGGCGCTGGAGAATTCGCGCAGATCTCGCGCGAGGGATACTGTCAGTTGGGTGGGAACTTT
>CAYTDU010001034.1:0-2186 GCA_964436395.1 uncultured Gemmatimonadaceae bacterium
TCTCTGCCCAGCTTCGGGCGGAGATCGCCTTGGCGAGTGCGGGCGTCTTGCCATCCCGCATGCCCTCTAGCAGCCCCTCAATCTTCACAGGTGTAAGTTCGCGAAATACGGTGCTGTGCCGCAACCCGGTCACAGACGCGGCAGAAGGATTGCGGCCGCAAGACCGAGTAGCAGAAAAAACCCTACGAAATCTGTGAGGGCAGTTACGAACACCGAACTCGCAATTGCCGGATCTACCCCGAACTTCTGGAGAACCAATGGGATAGCGGCACCTGCAGTCGTCGCCAGCAACAGCGTGCCCCACATGGCAAGCATCAACACCAACGCGACTGCCCAGCCGTGCCCCAAAAGGAGCGGGACAAATCCTACAGCTACACCCAGCAGAAGCCCGTTCAGCAGTCCAACCGCGAGTTCCTTCAATACGACGCCAAACGCCCTGCCCTCGGGGATTCCTCCAACCGCTATACGCCGAATGGTCACTGCCAGTGCCTGCGTCCCAGCATTGCCACCCATTGCGGCAATGATCGGCATTACAAACGCCAGCGCCCACATATGGTCGATCGTATCGGCGAACAGCAGCACCACCGTCGCGGCAGCGGCAGCGGTTATCATGTTGAGAGTGAGCCAAGGCAGTCTGTTCCGAACTGCCTGATGCCATTCTCCGGCGAGTTGCTCTTCGGCTATCGCACCACCGAACTTCAGAATGTCTTCGGTTGCCTCTGCTTCGACCACGTCCATCACGTCATCAAATGTGATTCGACCGATGAGCTTGCCGTCACCGCTCACAACCGGCAACGAAGGAACGTTGTAGCGGGCAATGAGTTGAGCTACTTCTTCCTGGTCTTGATCGGGTGTGATCGTCGCGAGAACGGGTTCCATGATCTGCGCAACAGGCATCTCTGGCTTCACTATGACCACTCGTTGGAGCGGTAGCATGCCCACGAGGCGGTAGTTCCTGTCGACGCAAAAAACCTGATAGAAGTCGTCCACATCCTCGGCTTGTCGCCTGATCTCATCGATAGCCTCACCTGCAGTGATATCCTCGGGGACGGCCATCACCGCGCCAGTCATACGCCCACCCGCGGATTCCTCGTCGTAAATCAGCAGGCGTTCGATGTCGGCCCGATCGGCTACATGTGCGAGGATCCTCTTGGCCTGATCGGCGGGTAGCTCCGCAAGGATGTCGACTGCGTCGTCGTCTTCGAGCTCGTCAACGATGTCGGCCGCATCTTCAGGGTTGAGCGCCGCGAGGAGTTCTTCGGGGTGTTCTTCCTCCTCCATCTCAGCCAAAGCATCGGAGACCACGTCTGGCGGTAGCGACTTGACGAGGCGTAGCTGCACTTCCTCATCGAGCGACGCAATGATGTCGGAGAGATCTGACGGATGCAGCTCACGCGCCCGTGCGAGGAGCCGGGTTACGTCACCGGCCTCTGCGAGCTGTCGGAGTTCTTCCTGGATCTTGACTGCTTCGGTCACTTGAGTTGGTCTTTCTTCCACTCACGTGAGTCTCTGAGCAACGATTCGAGATCCAACCCTGGTCGGGTTGACGTCAATCGTCCCTCCATGGGACTCACTGCACCACCAGAGACAATGAGCTTCATTGCCTCATCTACAGGTGTATCAATGTCTATCACACGGTTCCTTGGCACGATAAGCATAAACCCTAAGGTCGGGTTGGGCGTAGTGGGAACGAAGACGTTTATACAAGGCTCCCCCACCCACTTGGACATACCTGCCGCTTCTTCGTGCGTGACAAAGGCGACTACCCAAAGCCCTTCGGTCGGGTACGGAACGAGTACGGCACGCCGAAACAACCGTCTGCGACTAGCGACAATCGACTGGACTATCTGGCTCACTGCATTGTAAATGCGCCCGGTCAGCGGAAAACGCGAAAGTGCACGGTTCCACCACCGAAGGAGCTGCCGACCTGCCGCCAGATGCACGATCCAGCCGACGAGCACGAGGAATAGAAACAGGAGAACCAATCCGAGACCGGGTATCCAGAACCCCAACGCATTTCTCAATGGAACACCGAGTATGGAATCGATGCGTTGGAATACCCAGACGAGAACGAATATCGTGAACCCAACCGGGGCAATTACGACCAGGCCGACAACAAAGTACTTCCGCAACAACCGTAGGAGGGAGTGTCTTGGCGCCAAACTGTCGATATTGGGATTCGTCAT
>CAYTDU010001035.1:0-2183 GCA_964436395.1 uncultured Gemmatimonadaceae bacterium
CGCGACCATGGGTTGGTCGCGGCCTTTTTTGATGGTATTCAAACACATGGACGCAATTGCCCTGCAATAGCTAGTTTCTGTTTCCTAAATCGACGATGGTTGCCATATCCACGGGCTGCCGAGTGTTATCAAAAGGAACTATCTACGCAAGGAAACCCGCCCTTACTTCAGAAGACGGTCTTGCGTAAGTATTGACACATATCAGAAAGTGGCAATATTCACGCAACTTGACAAGACGTGAGACATGTCCAATCAGTGGCCATCCATTTCCTCACCCCAAAGGAGCCCCGCCACATGCCAAACACACCCTGGTCGAAGGAATTCCCCGGCGACATAACCGTCTGCGACGCCGACGGCGTCATCGTTGAAGTGAACGACCATGCCGCCGAGACATTCGCCGGCTACGGCGGGCGCGACCTGATCGGCGAGAATCTGGCTGACTGCCACCCGGAGCCCTCGCGGACCAAGCTCAAAGAACTGCTCGCTTCCGGACAACTCAACGCCTATATCGTCGAAAAAGACGGCAAGCAGAAGCTGATCTATCAGGCACCTTGGTATGAGAACGGCCAGTATCGCGGTCTGGTCGAGCTCTCGCTGCCGCTTCCCAATCCGCTGCCGCGCGTGGTGCGAGATGGGGAGTGATGCTTTATCGGACGCGATGGGAACCCCTGATGTCGACGATCAATCCCACGGGCTGTCCTCGCGTGGAAATTCGCGGCGGATATCTCGCACGTCCTTGACGAACTCCACCGAATCATCGTCCAGCTTTGGCAGGCTTTTCAGAAATGCGCCGAGGTCGCCAACTTTGAGTTTGGATTCGACGCGAACGGGAGAAATTCGAGCAACCACTCGTTCGTCTCGTTCAAGATCGACGCTGACGCCACGAGAAACGACCTGATTCACCAAAGCCGTCAAATCGCGCTGGGCATCGCTAACGGAAACTCGCGGCATGGTACACACCTAAGAAGAATGACGCATGGATAATACACCCTCAATTCTACCGCGTAAGACGGACTGAGTCCAGCGAGTTAAGGCTGAGTTTACCTCGTGGCGGCTTATGGTTTCCCTGATGTTGGTTCAATAGGCCGCTTACTCGTCTAATTTCCAATCGTTTCGACCGCCGGGGGTTCGTTCTGATCCTCTTCTTTCCCAATGAACACGATCTCCTGGTCGGCGTCCTCGCCGCTGCCGCCGGGGATTCCGTCGCGCCCCAGGCTCCACAGTCTAACCCTGTCCGCGCCGTTGGAGTCCCAGTTCAGTTGGCGTCCCCAGCCGTCTTTCATCGAGCAATCACGGTTTTCGATAATCGGTAATTCATCCGGCGTAGTCGGCATTCTTCCGTGCTGGTCCCAGAAACTCTGAATGCGGTCGCAAGTGACATGCAATCTGGTCTCCGTCGTATTCCGCGGCGGGATGACGGTGACAAACCAACTGCAGGATGCCGTCGACAGCAGGATGGCAAACGCGAAAACCGAGGCGTTTCTTGTTGACGATCGTCTGGTATTCATCTCTTGAACCTTGTCTCGGGGGCCTTGGAACCGGGCTCTACATGACAGCTCCCGATCGTGACGGCGGAAGGGAAGACTGAAAGCGCAAGCCGTCTCTTAGCGACCTACGGCACTCCTTCTACTAATATTCCGTTGATACTCTCGAATTCCAGGTACTCGTTCTGGTAGAAGTGCTCTACTCGTGTAATCATTTCTCCAAACCGTGGCCAGACCGTTGCACGTTGCATCGTGTATTGGCACTGATGAAGAAACATCCGCAGAGTAACTAACTGGATTCGGTCTATTTCATCGGCGGGCGAGTTAAGGCACTGCCGAAAGACCCGCAGTCCTCGCAGGATGTCTCCGAGCTCCTGGCTTGAGAACCACCGCCAACTTGCCAGAAATCCTGCCGGAAAGAGGCACACGCGCTTTGCTCTCGTGGTGAACGCATTCGTGTCTTCAGGAAACACTGATCCGAGTTCATCTCCGAGTATCTGAACTGCTCGCTCCAAGCATGCTAGTCTTTCGCCCTCGTAATATGCCTGTAACTGCTGCCACAATTCGTCTGGGTGTCGCAGCGCGAAGTCGGTGGAACGTTGCGCTTGTTGACAAACGCACATCAGCAGACGAATTGTCGAAATACTAGGCTTTGTCTCAAAACTGCTATTCCAGGATTTGAGTGAAGATGCGAGAATT
>CAYTDU010001036.1:0-2182 GCA_964436395.1 uncultured Gemmatimonadaceae bacterium
AGGAACTTTACGATTGGGACGGGGCGCTGCCCCCCCAACCGGAGATAGATGCACGAACATACAGTGCGGTGGGCAACCTTCGGTTGGCGATGAACCTGGATCGTACGGCGCGAACGGTGCGTTTCTCTCTGCGATGTAGATCGAATCGTGAGTATCCTGAGGAAGGGCTTCAGCTCATCGGGAAGGGGATGCAAGAACCGTTGTACTGCTATGAGGCTTGGCAGGGCTGGTCAACACCTCTATCCGTTGGCGAGACACAAGCCAGTATTTTCGACCCTTCCTGTCTTGACTTGCTGGAGGGAATCTCTCTGACTGATCATGAGCACGCATGGAAAACGACGCTTTCCAAACGTTCCGTTAGAGTCATCGTCAGCGCAATTCCGTTCGGCTTTGACGGATTCTTAGAACACAGCCAGATACCACAAGGCAAACCGTTTTACTTGCTTGCCAACGATCAGCAAGCTGACACACTTCAAACATGGGGATCCGAGTATTGCGAGGGCTTCTTTGAGGTCGATTTGATATCAGGCCTGCCAAGTGGGTGGCGGCTTTATTCAATAGACCATGCAAATTCCGACGCTCTCATTCGAGACGCTTTCCCATTCCTTGCGTTCCCCACTGTATTGCGCATGCAGCTTCGAGGCGGGCTCAAGGTGAGAGGAAATAAGTACTTCACCTTTGCATTGCCCCAAATTGAGCTAATAGGTGCAGTTGACGGTGCTAGTATCTTTTGTAACGATCAGCGGTTGGACCTCGACCCTGAGACAGGGGCGTACATCATACCTGACGCTCTGCGCGCACACAAGCTGATCGTTGAGGTCAGGCGTGCCGGAGAGTGCCTCCTCAGAAGAGCCCTCTATACTCAGGAAACCGTGGGGTGGCGCGACGCGGTGCCGACAATATACCTTGACAAGTTTGGGCGCCGGACAGAAAGCAAGGCTGTGGAGACATGTGTCGGCCCCATAGTGGATGGCTTCACTCCGCCGGACTTGAATCCTGAGATCTTCCTTCCCCCGCGTGCGGGTAACCGTGTCTATTTCGTTGGACACAATCCCGGAGAGATCGTCGAATGTCCGAATGAGCCCATTCCGGATGATTGGCAGCCGGTCTGGGCCATACTTATGGGCAGGCGAGGGAGAGGAACTGCTGTCTACTGCGGAGTTAACCCAGCCAACGAAGAGCCTGGGACCACCTGCTGCAATGATCCGAAACGACGTCGTATATGGCGGACTGTCCTATGGTACAAGAGAAAGCGGATCGCAGAGCCTCCCCATCCTAAACTGCGCGCCCTGTGGACTAAATACAAAGAGGTGGCTCACCATGTCCGTTGACCCAAACCGCCTGCTGTTTGTCATTTCTGCACGTGGCAGCATGACATGGGCACAGTATTGTGAAGCCGTCGACTTTTTATCAGCAGCCCGTTCTGGGAGTTACGGGATGACTGACCGTAATGCAAGTCGTAGTGGTATTCTCCAATGCTTGGAGGCGTTGGGCCATTGCAATTCTCACTATCAGCAGGGAAAGAGCACTATCACTATCGCTCCGCCAGCTCTTTGCCGCCTTCCTCGAGTCGGCTTTCCAGTCGCGGTTCTGACCGGGGCTCGCTGTATTCAAACACAGAAAGAGGTGGCCGAAGCGGCACAGGCATACGGGGAGGCAATCCAGCTAACTTCTGAAAGCCATCCTGGACCGCTCGGCTTGTTACCTGATACAATTCTTGTCAAATCAGAATCAGAAGATGCACTGACGGGCTTCTGTAAAGACCTTCAGATGATTTGTGCCACTATTCCTCCAGCATGGACGCTCGTGAACTGGTGTGGAACGCTATCTGAATACGGAGCTACGCTAGACTACCGGATTCCCGAAACGTTGAATTGGGCTCGTTTCGATTTCAGCGTCAACTCTTATAGCTTCTTTCGCGCCACTTCGGACTCGTTTCCTCGCTACTCCCGCTACCTTAATCGCACAACTGGACTCCCATTGCACGTCTTTTTCCGCGATAGTCTTGGGGCAGAGGTAGAGCTGAGTTGGGGTCGATACCTTCTTCTGAAGGCAAAAGGTATCACCGTTACAGCTTATGATGAGAGTCGTTTTCGGCTTTGCGTACCAGTCAAAACACCACTCCCGACAGTCGTTGCAAGAACCTTGTGCCTATGTTCCGGTAAGCCACCAATCCAATGGT
>CAYTDU010001037.1:0-2174 GCA_964436395.1 uncultured Gemmatimonadaceae bacterium
CAGAGTCAATGCAGCGGACGGGGGCGGGAGCATGGAGGTGGGAGGTACGAACTATCTTGACAGCGATATTCCAGCGAACTTCAGCAGCCTCGGCAATCCGACGTATTACAGGCTGCGCGAAGGGATCGAGCGGTTCTTCATCACCGACATCAACAATCCGGCAGCCAGCGCAATGGCATCCAGCGAGCTGCCGGTGATGTGGGACCTCGTAGGAGGGATTGACTGGCTCACCAACGTATCGCGGGCGAGAATAACCAACCATCTTCCCGCCGGCGGAAACGTGCTGTACTTCGACGGGCATGTTGAATGGGTCTCATATCCGACGAAGTTCCCCATAAACAAGGTCGCGGCGGATAGCGAGCTTGGATGGGAGCCTGACTACCGCGACGACGCGTAGGGGTGACACGGCAAACGGCTCAGCGGTCTCGATGCCGGGCTGTTGAAGGGTGGCACGGCAAGGATCGACGTGCGGGGTGTGAAACCCCTACGGGGTAGGGATCTGTGGTTGATCTACCCCACGGGTAGCGCCGGAACGCAACCCGCCGCTAAATAGCCTAACATGATTTTGCAACAGATTCTCAGTCGCGTTTGCTCGGAACCCTCACCGTTGCAACCGATACATAGGTAACACAATAGTCTCGGGACATGGGTAACACTTTTCTTGCTGGCTAGGTGACATCGCTTTCTTTCGGTTCAATGAGTTTGCACGTATGGTCGTCGAGCCACAGTAGTTGTTGTGGGCCGAATGATACGCTCCAGTATCGGTCGTCTATCTGCTCGAGCCCCACAGGTTCACCCGCGAGCACTTCGCTCAGATAGAGTTTCCTGCCCTTCCATTTTATCTCGCCGTTGTGTCTGACACGGCGTATGGTTACCCCGTGGGCGTAGTTCAGCTCGGGTTCGACCAGAGGATAGTGTCGCCGCGCCGGTACGAAGAGCTCTGCAGGTCGACGGTTGTCCAGTGCCTGATGGGGCCGCTCATTATTGTATTCCTGGCGAAAGCTGTCGAACCGGCGCTGCTGTGCGGGTAGGTCGTGCCCAGGCGGTATTGTTGCTTCCTCCTTGAGCGTGCGGTGCATCCTCTCGTGCCGACCGTTCTGCTCGGGGTGTCCGGGCTCGATGCGCTCGGGCACGATCCCCAGCTTCACCCACCACACGGAAAGACGTGAGAGGCCGGCGCATGCCGTTGACGCAAACGGCGTACCGTTATCGGTGCGTATCGTTGCAGGCAGTCCGTAGTCGATGAACGCCGCCTCGAACAGCGCTCTGCTCCTCTCATAGGTCATCTCGTGGAACGCCTGGCAGCGGATCAGATAACGGCTGTGTGCGTCCGAGATGGTCAGCGGATAGCACTTGCGCCCGTTGCCCATGCGAAACCACCCTTTGTAATCGGCACACCACGTGTCATTGACCTGTTCGATACCATGAAACGGTTTCGTGTACGGCGCTACCCCACGCTTTCGCTTCCTCTGCTTGCTTAACCCGTGTCGTTTCAGTATCCGTGCGATGGTGCTTCGCGCCGGCCACCCCAGCGCAGGATACTCCCGCTCAAGCGTATCGAGCAGCTTCACCGGACCCCATGTGGGGTGTGCCGCTCTCGCCTTGACGACCATCTGCTCAATCTGTTCGGTCACCGCATTCGGATGATGCAGCGGCGCTCGCGAATGCTCCTGCAGACCCTGCGGCCCTTCTTGCCTGTATCTGTGCAGCCATTTGTAGCCCGTCTTGCGGCTGATGCCGAAGCTGCGACACACCTCCGCCATCACCAGCTCGCCACGCATACACTCAACAACAAACTTCATCCGCTCTTCCATAGGACAGGTGTTCTCCCAAGGCATGAACTTATCTCCTTTCCTTGATAGTCCATCCTCAGTTTACCTGTTACCCATGTCCTGAGACTATTGTGTTACCTATCTTACTGGACAGCACCCACCCCAGCCCTCTCCCAGCGGGAGAGGGAAATATGGATCTGACCCAGTTCAGTGCTGGCCGGTTTAGTATAGCAGATAACGGTGCACGGATGAGCGGCAGAGAGCCATGTGCGCTGTCAGGGATTTGCGTTCCCTCTTGCGAACACGCTAAACACACAGGTAGGGGCAGGTTTCAAACCTGCCCGGGCGAGTTTGAAACTCGCCCCTACGCCATGTGCGCTGTGGCATATCGGCCATCGGTGT
>CAYTDU010001038.1:0-2174 GCA_964436395.1 uncultured Gemmatimonadaceae bacterium
GAGAAGTCAGTGGCCTCCCGCTCGACCCAGCGCCCGCTATTCATCACGCAAGAGGCACTTGGTGAACATGTACTTCCCAGACGGCTCGTGAGGGATGTGCTCAACGTATTCGACATCATAACCCATGGCTCCTCCGAATACCGTCTTGATTGTCGTACCGATATGCTCACTCGCAGCATTCGATAAGGCGGAACCCAGGCCAACGCGGATGACAAGATGATCCACCCGATCTTGTACGACTTGCACCTGACCGACCACGGGACCCGTCGCCAGCAGGTGGTGGAGGAGACTCGATCCCGATACGAGAGCACCATCCACCGGGGAAACGAGGAAGTCCGAAACCCTCCCGGCGTCCATCGTCATGGCAGGCAGGCCACATCCACAAGTATGAGGAATCTCTGCAGCGCGGCCCATGTCGCCGATCAGATACCTGATGAATGGCATACCGTAGTTCGTGAAATCGGTGATCAGCAGACTTTGGGGAGCATCTCCCTGCGCATCCCCTTCTCCGAATTCGATGTGCACCATGTCCGCGTTGATGTGCAAGACATCGCCGTGGCCGCATTGGCACGCCATGTTACCGCATTCGCGAGAGACATAGCAGTTGTATACCTTGCACGCAAATGCCCGTCTGAAGAGGTCAATGTGACTTGGCATGAGTGGTTCACCCACGGTAACTACTGATGGAATGCAGAGTGGCTTCATATCCGCGCCGATGATGTATTCAGCAAGGTGAGATAGGGCATTGGGAAATGCACGCATCATACGCGGTCGGAACGAAGACAGGGCGGCGTAGTGCTCGTCAAGTGATGCGTCACTCAACCGTCCGGCAAACAAAAAGAGCTGTCGATAGCTCAGTGAATTCTTGATGCGAGTGCGGAGCGGTGGGTGCGGGGAATAGTCCTGAATTGCCGGCCAGTAGTAGGCGATTCTTTCTCCGATATCCCATCCGGTTGAAATGTTACATCTGTACTCAATGGCTTTCTTGACAGTGAGGCACGAGTTGTCTCTGTAGAAGACTGTCCTGACACCGGTTGATCCCCCCGTAGCCGCACGGTGGAGTTGGCTGGGTTTGTAGTTCGTTGCCACGAGGTCGTCACAACTCTCGATGAGATCGTTCCGTGTGAGAGGAGGAATACGCCTCAAGTCTTCAAGATCCGCGAAGGTATCCGGGGCGAACGCGGCGGCGTCGAACCTGTTCCGGTAAAATCTCGTGTGTTGGTATGCGTGGATGAGGAGTGCCCGGATTTTCGTGATCTGGTACTCACGCAGGCGAGACGGTGTCCAGGTAGCACGGATGCGCGCATCGCGAAGTTGGGGGACTAGACCTTTGAGACCATCCCGTGCCACGATGGGTGGGAAGGTGACATGCTTCACAAATCTCGAATATACACTCATGGTTGTTTGGCTCTGACGGGGATCCCAGGTTCAGAGTGCCGCGCAGGTACTGCCAAGACTACCGCCGATTGCCAACTGGTGGTTGGGCCGTCGCGGTTGAGGGCATGGCGCGTTGCGCATGTGGCAACTCCAGTTGAAAAAAGCGGGCTTCCCTGTTGGTCGCTTAGAGTAGCTAGTGGACCTCTCCTAAAAGGTTGATCTGATCGTATACGTCTTGGTCCCTTCGGTCTAGCGTCGCTAGAAGCACATGCGTTGGCACCGCAGTGTCCGAAGCCAGCGATCAACCCTGCCGAAAGCGAACCCCACAAACGCTGGCATTGCTCCCGCCTGCAGTCGCTCGCCCCACCGGATTCCGCAGATAACACTCCGTACTTACGCATGCGGGGAATCGGGCCTCCTCGTGTCTGCGAACCGTTCGGCTGTCTTCTCCAAGCAACTCAGTAGTCTTGCGCCGACCTGATGGTAATCGAACCGGCTACGTTTCTCGCTATAGTTCTCGCCAGGAAGCTCGCCTGCAGCGAGCCGCCTCATCGTGTGCCCGAACAAGGAGACATCCCCGAAGGGAATGGCCGGCATCCCGAGTTCCCCCAGAATGCGCGCCGTAACGCCTCTCGCGGGAGTCAGTCCAACGATTGGCCGACCAGAGCCGATGTACTCCGCCAGCTTGGAGGGAAAGAAGATGCTAACCTCATCGGATTCGACCGGCGCGTCGATCAGGAGCAGGGCATCCGCTTGTCTCATCAGGGTAAGGCTGGTTAGATAGTCAACTTGCCCTC
>CAYTDU010001039.1:0-2171 GCA_964436395.1 uncultured Gemmatimonadaceae bacterium
GTCGGCCAGGCTTACAGGATCGCGGGGACGGACTGTGAAGCCCCACTTCCCGTCGTGCAGCCATTCAGGAATGCCACCGAGGTCGCTGCCTACGCATGGGATGCCGCATGCGAGGGCTTCCGGCCCCACGAGCCCGAACTGCTCCTTCCAGATACTGGGCACGGCCACTACCGACGCTTTGCGATAAAGCTCAATGATCCCTGCGCGGTTCACGAATCCAAGAAACTCAACATTGCCGGCGATACCCAAGTCCGCGGCCTTCTTGCGGAGCACCTCGATGAGCTGCCCCCGACCAGCAAGTCGGAGCCGCGCATCCGGAACGCGTTCGAGGACCAGACGGAACGCATCAAGGAGTATCTGGACACCCTTCTGCTCCGCAAGCGCCCCGACAAAGAGCACAACCGGAGAACCCTTGTGATCGCTTGGAGAGGTCCGAATGAAGGAGTCATCGATGCCTAGCGGGAAATGTTCCGCAGGCTGAAATCCCAGAGAACGTGCCGCCTCGCAGATATGTCTGCTTGGACAGTAGAAAAGGTTCACATTCCGCCTCACGATAGGCGTCAACCGGGCCGCGAGAGCGGAGTAGAGACACGCGCCGGATACCGACATGCACCCTCTCGTGAAACACTTCGACCCGATGCCCATCTCGCAGTCGGAACCGTCTTTCCGGAGGCATCCCCACGACGTGGCACAGAAGAGATTCGGCACGTGGAGAGTTTGAATTACCGGGAACTCTGAAAGCTGGTGATACACACTTAGAGGATACTTTGCCACGAGATGAACACTGATGAGATTAGGCCGCACCCGATTGAAGGCGCCCTTAAGCGCCTTGGATATTCCGGGTGCGGCAACAAACTTCCCGATCTTCCGGAGCACCCCGGAGGGCATCTCGACGACCAAGAGGTCCCGCTGAGTGGCTTCCGGCGGCCTGATACGGCCATGCCCGAGGGCGAATACCTCATGACCGGAATTCTCATAGCATTCGCGTTCAAGTCGAAAGACCGCGTCTCCTCCCCCTCCGAAGTGAAGATGGTCGTTGATCATAAGAATCCGCATGACGAGAACTCGGTTCGCAGACGCGTTCACTTTAACGCCATTAACTCCACATCATAGTATGTCGAAAAGTTGGCTCGAACCACAATCCTTGCTAGAAACCTGCTTCTGTCAGACGAGCTAGCATTAGGGAGACGACCTATCCGCACCAGCGGATTCGTAGGCATTCAAAACGAGCCTGCGAACCGCTGGTTTCGAGTAACGATGGAGCACAAACTGCCTCAGGCGATCGGCACTGTAGTCGTTCTGACGCTCAAACATCGTCAGGATCGCCTGCGCAAGCAACGAGCTCTTCTCATTCTCGACCAGCAGCCCAACCGAGGTGTCCAACAAACCTTCGGGACCACCACAACGGGTCGCAACCACTGGCATGCCACAGGCCATGGCCTCGAGCATCGATACATTGGCGGTCTCGATGCGGCTCGATACGACGAAGAGATCACTTCGTGAGTACTCCCTCGCAAGTTCGGTTGGTGGCACTTTCCCGGGGAGACTGACGCGCTCAGCAAATGCAGGATCTCTCAGCCAATTCTCGAAACGCTTGCGCTCTCTCGTATCGCCGAACAGAGTGAGGTGCCAGTCACAGCTCCTTGGCAACATACGCAACGCTTCGAAGAGGATATCCGTGCCCTTTCCCCAACCCATGTCTCCCGTAGTAACAATTCGGAAGACTTTTGGATTGATCCTTCTATTCTCCAACCGAAACAAATCGGTATCGATGGGATTGGGCAGGACACCTGACACCCTCAGCAGCCCCGAGCGGTTGATCCGTTCTGCAAAGCTGGGACTGACGGCGTAGAATCCCTGAATATGCCGTCCCATTTCCTTGACGAAGCACCCTTTTCGCCACCAGAAGCGCGCCTCCGAGAGGAAGCCCGAATAATGCTCTTGCACGATCACCGGTACAGCAAACTCCTGCCCCAGACGGGCCGCCAAATAGCCGCCGGGCAACGAGACGTGGGCGTGCAGAATGTCCGGCGCACCCCACCTTTCGACTGCCTCCAGGTATACATCCCGCATTCGGTCGTGGTAGCGATGCAGGAAACCCTTGTAGAAAAAGCGGTTCTGCTGATAGCGATTTTGTGGTTAATGCCGGCGGGCAAATCACCACCGCCAGC
>CAYTDU010001040.1:0-2169 GCA_964436395.1 uncultured Gemmatimonadaceae bacterium
CGTAGTGCTCGAATTTTACTGCCGGCGCCGCACCGGGCGTTGGCGACAGTGCTCGTCATGCAACCACCGATGTTACCTCACCAGAGAGTGTGGGGGAGCATCGGCGGTTATTTTGTGTACCATCGATATCGAACGAAACCACGCTGCAAAACGTCACGTAAATCGAGATATGCCATCCACCACAACAGCTAGGGATTAAATGTCTTCATTCCAGGGTGTGGGCATCGGGTTGCTCTTGCTGGTTTCAACAGCGGTTGACGCACAGCAAAACTCCGGCGAAAACACGGGCTGGCCGCGGCCGGTTGCGCAGGCTGAGCGAACCGATGAAAGCATCGTTATCAACGGTCGTTTGGACGAGCCGGCTTGGTCCACAGTTGTTCCCGTAACCGAGTTCACGCAGGTCGATCCCCAAGAGGGACAGCCGGTGAGTCAGCGAACCGAAGTGCGAATCCTCTACGATTCAGATGCCATCTACTTCGGTGTGCGAGCTTGGGACGATGAGCCGACCACTACTCGGCTCGGCCGCCGTGACATGGAGTTGCAGGATTCCGACTGGATCGGCATCGTCATTGATAGTTACCACGATCACCAAACGGGGTTCTCTTTCGATGTGAACCCCGGCGGCGTCAAACGAGACGCGGTCAAGTCCATGACTCCGGATGGTGGGGAAAGGGATGACCTGTCCTGGGACGGTGTCTGGGATGTGGAGACTTCTGTGGATGACCAGGGATGGATTGCCGAATACCGTATCCCATTCAACCAAATCCGCTTCCGCAATCACGATGAGCACACATGGGGCCTGCAGCTCGAACGGGTGATCGGAAGAAATACAGAGTATGCAGTATCCGCATTCACTCCGAAAGACGAGAGCGGCGGCATACCGGCATTCGGGCACCTAGTGGGGATACGCGACATAAATTCAGGCAGTCCCCTCGAACTGCTACCGTATACGGTTGCAAAGACCGAGCACGTCGATCCAGGTTCGAATCCATTCAGAACCGACTCTGAACAGCGCGTATCCGGGGGGGTGGACCTGCTCTATCGGGTCACGTCAAACATGACCCTCAACGCAACGATCAATCCCGATTTTGGCCAGGTCGAGGTCGATCCAGCGGTCGTGAACCTAGGTGTCTACGAGACATTCTTCGAGGAGAAAAGGCCGTTTTTCATCGAAGGTAGTGAGATTTTCGAGTTCGTTGGTGGTACTAGCGGCGGCCAGTTGTTTTACACTCGAAGAATCGGGCGGTCACCACAAACCGGTCCTCCTACCGACTCAGCCGACGTACCCACGGAAACGACGATCCTTGGCGCCGCAAAGCTGTCTGGACGTACTGCCGGTTGGTCTATAGGTACCCTAACCGCGGTCACCGCTGAGGAAACCGCACGTTTTGTCGCCGACGGCGTGAGACAGGAGATGGTTGCCGAACCCCTGACCGGCTACTTCGTGGGTCGGGCCCGGAGGGAAATGCGTGGTGGTCTCTCGTCCATCGGTGTCATGGCTACCGCAGTTCGCCGTGACTTGAGCACTGCAATGCTACGGGAGCGCTTGAGGTCAGGAGCTTATGCGGCCGGCCTCGACTTCAATCACCAGTTTGCGGGGCGCGTGTGGGCACTCAGCGGCAACCTCATCGGCAGTCTCGTCGAGGGAACCTCAGAAGCCATCTCCCGCGTACAGAGGTTCCCCAACCACTACTTCCAGCGGCCGGACGCGGATCATCTCGGTGTTGATGAAACTGCTACCTCGTTGACGGGTTATTCAGCGTCTCTCTCCCTGGACAAGATCTCAGGGCAGCATTGGCTCGGTGGAGTGGCGGCTGCCATCACGGCACCACAATACGAGGTCAACGACCTCGGATTCGCATACAGGACCGACCGTCGCGATGTGGCAGCCAACATCATGTACCGGGAGGTCAGGCCGGGTTCGTTTTTCCGGAACTGGTTTGTGATGGGTCAGTTCCGCAACGAGATGAACTTCGACAACCAGACAATTCTCCGCATGGCGATCGGGCGATTCCAATTCCGGCATCTGAACTTCTGGGGTGGTTCGGTGACTTTTCTGCGCTCATTCAGAACAAATGACGACCGGTCCACACGTGGCGGACCGATCATTGAGCGCCCAGCTAATTGCCAGGTGATGGCGAATTTCTACACGGACGGTCGAAAATCCGT
>CAYTDU010001041.1:0-2169 GCA_964436395.1 uncultured Gemmatimonadaceae bacterium
CTGAGCATTCTGAACGGGATTCCATTCCTGAGCGGGCTGAATGTTCCAGACGTCATCCCCCGATCTAGCCCGATTTATTCGACGCTCCGGTCATTTGCGGTCCCGATGTTCATCGTTCTAATGCTGTTGGACATCAATATCCGTGAGTCGATCAAGATTGCTTGGAGGGGCGCTGCGGTCCTGACATGCGGCGCGTTCGGCATCGCCATTGGGGCGACGATTTCGTATTTCTTGATGAAGGATGGCCTACCGCCGGATACATGGCGCGGCTACGGCGCGTTGGCTGGAAGCTGGATCGGTGGAACAGGCAACCTGGCAGCGGTGGCGGAAGCGGTGGAGACTCCCCCCGAGATGGTCGGGATGGTTGTGTTGGTCGATAATTTCGTATATGTGCTCTATTTCCCGCTCATTCTCTCAAGCAAGCGCTTTGCGAAATGGTTCAACAGATTCACGAAGGTCTCGGAAGACCACATGGAGGAGATTGTCGAGGCAGTTGGCAGCGTCGAAAAGAAGAGCAACGAGGTGCATTTCCGCGACGTGCTGGTCCTGTTTGGGTGGGGATTCACCGCGATATTCATCGCCAACGGGTTGGCCTCGGTGCTGCCCGAGTTCCGCCCAGTACTGACGCAAAGCACCTGGGCCATCCTTCTGGTGACGACGTTCGGCATTTTCTTGTCAGGCTCGCCGCTCAAGAACGTTCCCGGCTCGGCGCCAATCTCTATGGGCCTAGTCTACATGTACATGACCACCATGGGGGCACAGGCGGACCTGACTCAGATCGGTGGGGCACAGTGGTTCTTGGTCGCCGGCATAGTGTGCATAGCCATTCACCTGGTCGTCATCACTGCATCCGCCTGGCTATTCAGAGTAGATGTAAGTATGGCCGCCGTCGCCAGTGTCGCTTCAGTGGGCGGGGCGGCGTCGGCACCGGTGGCGGCGAGTTACCACCGCGAAGATCTGGTGCCTGTCTCGATCATGTTGGCATTGTTGGGATACGGACTAGGGAACTACATCGGAGTATTGACGGCGCAGATGTGCCTCTGGGTGACCTGAGGAATATCCAATAGACAATCACCAATATCCAATGTCCAAGTTTGGAGCAGTATCACTTGGACATTGGACATTCCTTGGTGGATATTGGTCATTGAATGCTGTTCTTACGGTTTCTGGACGCCTACCCCAGAATACTGCATCTTTCGATACGGACTTTTGTTACCGGCCCGCCCTGAGATCTCCTCAAACCGGAGGTGAACTGTGTCCTTCAACGTCCGCCGAGTAGACTATTTCAACACCACCATCAGGGACCAGCCGGGAGAGGGGTACAAGCTACTAACTGAACTTGCCGGTTTGGGCATCAATATGCTTGCGTTCACGGCTGTCCCAATCGGCCCATCCAGCACTCAACTCACCATTTTCCCCGACGACAGCCAGCAGTTGGAGACGGAGGGGAAACGAGCAGGATTCGTTTTTGACGGCCCCCATCCAGCCATACTCGTACAGGGCGACGACAAGATGGGTGCGCTGGTTGGCGTTCATGAGAAGCTCTACGAGGCAAATGTCGACGTTTTTGCCTCGACGGGCGTAACCGACGGACACGGCAGATACGGATACATCTTGTATGTTCGACCACAGGAGTATGAGCGCGCGGTAGCTGTTTTGGGAATCTGAAGCACCAAGTTCAATACCGTTGAAACAGCTTGCCGTCCACGCACTGTCGGGTTGGGTGGGGGAATCAAACGTCGCTGTTGTCCGCGTGATTCCGCGTTAATCAGCGGCCGATATTGCGATGTGCTTCTGGATTTGCCGCGGAGCAAGGCGGATTGACACGGAGTGGCTGCCCCGGCAGCACCTTGTGCGACGACCTCAATATGCGGGTGTGTAGCAAGTCCTGCCGACTGCACCAACTCCCGCCCTCCCGCTTTTCCCATCTCTGCATCATGTGCGACCCTGAAACTCTCTCCACAAACCACCCGTACTGACGTCAACCTTACAAGGTTAGGATGCAATGGGTGGAAAGACCTATCTGGGCGAGTTCGAGCATATGGTCCTGGCCGCAGTTCTCCGGCTCGGTGAGGACGCCTACGGAACCGCGATTATCAAAGAGATCGAGAGAGAAACGGGCCGTCAGGTCCCCAGCGGATCATTGTCGGTTACACTCGACCGGCTGGA
>CAYTDU010001042.1:0-2168 GCA_964436395.1 uncultured Gemmatimonadaceae bacterium
CCAGGATCGTTCCCGAAGAGGATATGCCATTCTTGCCGGATGGCAGCCCGGTAGACCTGGTACTCAACCCGCTGGGTGTTCCAAGCCGAATGAACGTCGGCCAGATTCTCGAGACACATCTCGGTTGGGCGGCAAATATTCTTGGGTTCAAGGCAGAAACACCTGTCTTCCAAGGTGCTCAAGAAGATGAGGTTGGCCTCGTACTATCCCTGGCAAACCTCAAGTGGGCTGGACGCGCGCTTCGACTGAAAACAGTTGCTCCCGATCTGACGCCTGACGAAATACGAACTGTTCTGTCTGATCTCGAGAAGCTGACGCCTCCCGATAGTCCGCGATCGAATCTCGGTGAAGTGCGGCTCGGCCGGCTCGCAGGACGAGGCGTTTCTCAGCAAAGCAGAGACGTATATCATGGCATCCGTGACTACTTGACATCGGCAGCCAAGGAGCTTGCTGAACGGCATCGGTCGGAGTACGGACTACAGGCAGAATTCCACAAAGCGCAGCTCGAGAATGAGGACGAGGACGCTGTACCAATCAACACCAAGACGTTCAAGAACTCAGTCAAGACCGTCGAAGCGCAGCTAGAGAAGAGTGATAGGGAACTTCTCGAATCAGCCGGTCAGCCAGCTCTAGCATCTCTGCTCGGACAGAAGAGTGAGGCTGATGTTGAGCAGGCGATGCGCGAGTTCGCATTGGTTGCGAATCTCCAACCAGGCGGCAAGTGCCAGCTGCGCGATGGTCGGACCGGTGATTGGTTCGCCTCCCATGTTACCGTCGGATCCATATATATGCTCAAATTGTCTCACTTGGTGGATGACAAGATCCACGCGCGTTCGATCGGGCCGTACAGCCTGGTGACACAGCAACCTTTGGCCGGTAAGGCTCAGTTCGGCGGCCAACGGTTCGGTGAGATGGAGGTTTGGGCGCTTGAGGCATATGGGGCGGCTCATACACTGCAAGAGATGCTCACAGTGAAATCTGACGACGTGAACGGTCGCAGTCGGGTGTATGAAGCTGTAGTGAAAGGCCAGAATCTGCCGGAGCCAGGCATACCTGAGTCGTTCAACGTGCTTGTGAAAGAACTTCAAGCGTTGGGGTTGAAAGTAACTCTCGGCGTCACCGACAACGGTGAGGAATAGGGAGCACTGATGATCGATTTTCGCACCGTACGAGATCAACGTGGATCGAGCTTCGACTACATCCACATCCGGCTCGCGAGTCCCGAAGAGATTCGCGGTCCGCAAGACCCCAAAGAACGCGAACGCCTCGTCATGCAGGGGCAGCGTACATGGTGGTCTTGGGGTGAAGTGACCAAGCCGGAGACTATCAATTATCGGTCGTTCAAACCTGAAAAGGACGGCTTGTTCTGCGAGCGGATTTTCGGTCCGGTGAAGGATTGGGAGTGTCATTGCGGGAAATACAAGCGAATACGCTACCGGGGTGTGGTTTGCGACAGATGCGGTGTGGAAGTCACGCTCTCAAAGGTCCGGCGCGAGCGAATGGGGCACATCGAACTCGCGGTTCCTGTGGCGCACATCTGGTTTTTCAAGACGCTGCCGAGCCCTATGGGTAACCTGATCGATCTCACCTTGCGTGACATCGAAAAGGTCATCTATTACACGAATTACATCGTGTTGGATCCGGGCGAGCAGGATGTCCAACTGAAGGAGCTCATAGACGAAGACGCCTACATAGCTCTGCGGGAGAAAGCCAGGGAAGAAGGGGACACGGCATTCCGAGCCGACATCGGTGCGCCAGCGATTCGGGAACTCCTGCAAGAGCTCGATGTCGACAAGGTCGCCGAGGAACTGAGGGCGGGCGTTCTCACCGAAACAAGTCAACATCGCAAAAAGCAGATGCTCAAGCGTCTGAAGATCGTCGATGCATTCAGAAACTCCGGTGAGAACACCGAGGAACGCAACAACCCAGCCTGGATGATCCTGAACGTCATTCCGGTTATTCCGCCAGATTTGCGCCCGTTGGTGCCGTTAGATGGTGGCCGTTTCGCGACGAGTGACCTCAACGACCTTTACAGGAGGGTGATCAACCGCAACAACAGGCTTCAGAAGCTGATCCAGCACCGTGCTCCTGAGGTTATTCTCCGCAACGAGAAGCGGATGCTCCAAGATGCGGTGGACGCCCTGTTCGACAACGGACGTCGCTCAAAG
>CAYTDU010001043.1:0-2162 GCA_964436395.1 uncultured Gemmatimonadaceae bacterium
GCGCCGAGTTTCCCATCATCGAGGAGCGCCAATTGAAGCCGATGGAGACATCCTCGCCGCTCGGTGCTGTGAGTTGAGTGTGGCAGGCTATGCATTGGTCGGATTTGTGGAAGAGGTCGACGACCTGTGCCTGCGCCGGAGCGGCCAGTGCCGCCAGCACGATCAATGTGATCAATACCATGAACCGGTTCCCGCTATTCGTCTTGTTCATTTCTCACCACCCCTCGAAGAATCCGCCGTCAAACCAATCCCACAGTATGTAGAACAACAACTGGGGATCTCTGCCGGTTGTCTCGGTGAGAGGTATCCGCACGCCCACGTTGGCCATGATGTGTTGACGCTGATTGAGAGTGACCTGCATCTCCGGCATGATGTCCCAGACGGATGGTTGACCCCCTTCAAGTTCTTTCTTGCCGAGGAACTCTACCATTGGTGAGAAGGCGCGGCCCCATTCGCCTCCTGCAGTGAAGGTCTTTCCCAACACCATTCTGAGAAGTCCTTCGTTCTCCGCGTCGGCCGTACGAGTCGGAAGCTCCACACCAGCCTGCATTTGGAAGAATGCGTCGAGCGGTAGTAGCTGTCCGTACGTGACGAACGGCTCGAATACGGTAAACCCTTTGCCGAAACCGTCGCTCTCGTCTCCTGTGGGTAGTTTCGCCTCAAATGTGACGCTAACTATGCTGCCGAGTCCGAGGTCGTGGAAGAGCGCACGCTTTAGACCTATTGCTATGTCGCCAAGACCGGCTTCCCACTGACCGGTCGGCCCGGCGAGGTCGGTTGTCTCTTGGAGGCCAACCGGCAAAACCACTTCGATCTGGGTCTGCGAGCCGATTCTGTTTTCGTATACGATCTTGTTTTCGATCGAGCCAATGTCGCCGGTGCCGACAGTCGTCTTGAGGACTATCTCGTCTTCCGGGAACGCCTTCTCGGTACCGAGCGCGAGGGGAATGTTGAACTCTCCGCGCGGCCAGCTCTTGTCCTCGTACAGCGTTTCCATGTAGTCGAGAATGAGATCGATCTCGTCTCGGCTCAGAGCCTCGGCGAACGAGGGCATAATCTGATCGAAACCGCGGAGCGGACCACCCATTGTGACCACGCCTGCCCAGTCTCCCTTGGGTTCCCGGGAGGCGAAACTCGACTCGGTGAAGTCGGGCGGCTCAACCGGTAAGGCAATCAGAAACGCTGGTGAGCCGGTCCCGTCAGCGCCATGGCAGTTGGCACAGGCGGAAAGAAATAAACCCTCGCCATGTGCGAGGTCCCTTTCCGCTTGTGAGTGCTGAGCCAGTACGGGTGTGGCAAACGTGGTGATGTAGACCGCTGCGGCCAGCAGCACCGTCCTACGCGATGGGCCAGAACTCATTACAGATTCCTCCCTTGCTGCAAGTAGACTGGGGGGGTATCAAAATCCGTATAGGGCGGAATACCCATAAGGCTAACTCGTATTATCGTAGGCTCCACGGATCGTGTCCAGTTGTGAGCCGCACTTCCAACTGTAGTGAAAATGCTATGTCCAGTGGGGAACACTCAGGGTTTGAGGTGTTCAAGACAGTATTGTCCCGGAGCAATCGAGGAGCCCCATGAAGACATCTATTCCGATCGCCATCGCCTCCGCAGGCGCCGTCATCACCGCCGCATGCCAAACCACCCAGACCATTGATTTCGAAGCCGAACGTGCAGCCGTCTCCGAGGTGATCCACAACTCCATTGAATGGGCTTTGGACAAAGACACCGTCAAGCTCTACGAGAGCGTGGTGCATGATGAAACCCTGTTCTTCTTTCAACCTCGAGACGAGATGCGCGGCTATGCCGCATTGAGAGAGACCGCCGAACGTGTCTGGTTGGACGACCGGTTCCGCGCGACCAGAACCGATATCACGGATCTCCACATCACCATCTCTGAGAGCGGTACGGTTGCCTGGTTCAGGTGTATGCTCGACGACGAGGGCGAGTGGGACGGTCAGGTGAGCGGCTGGTACGATACCAGGTGGACCGGCGTTCTGGAGAAGCGTGAAGGCCGGTGGCGGATCGTCCAGCAACACTTCTCGTTCAGGGCGGAGTAGCGGTCGTTCTCTCGTAGCGGCGGACTTCGACGCCCCCGCTGGAACTTCCGCCACCTCTCGCCAGCTGTCGCAGAGAAACTATTGACAGCCTAGTACGTAATG
>CAYTDU010001044.1:0-2161 GCA_964436395.1 uncultured Gemmatimonadaceae bacterium
TTGGCAGGCCGTCGGCCGAGAAACTGAGGTTGTTGGCCGGCACGTCGTTCGGGTCGGACGCCGTGAGCGTGAAGCTTAGCAGCTCTTGCTCGTTGGTGTTCTTGTCGCCGATCGGGCCTAAGACCGGCGTGGCGTTCACTTCGAGCACCGTGATCGTGACCGTCTCGCTGGCGGAGAGATTGGGCGTCCCGTCATCCGTTACGGTGAAGGTGATTTCGTAATTCCCCTCCTGGGACTCGGTCGGAGTCCAACTGAACTCTCCCGTGAGCGGATCGAGCGTGGCCCCGGTTGGCAGGCCGTCGGCCGAGAAACTGAGGTTGTTGGCCGGCACGTCGTTCGGGTCAGAGGCCGTGAGCGTGAAACTTAGCAGCTGTTGCTCGTTGGTGTTCTTGTCCCCGATCGGGTCCAAGACCGGAGTGTGGTTCAAAGTGGGTCCGCCACTCCCGTCGAAATCTGACAACGTGTACGAGTGGGTCAGGTAAGCCTCCGGGTCATAGTAACCCGAACCCATGACATACCCGAAGCCCGCTTGTACGGTGAATGGCACATAGTAGCCGTGCTGCAATATGATGTCAGCGCTGAAATCCAGTTCTATGGTTTCAGGCTCGCCTGCCCGCAAGTAGATCGGGGCCTCATTCCCAAGTCCCCAGTTGGATTGGTCCCTGAGCACGAAATATACACCTGCGTCCCCGTCATACACGCCTGTTATCTGTGCGCCAACTGTCAAGGACTCAGGAACACCATCCTGGTTTGCGTCCTTCAGGTAATCATAATAGTCGCTAAGGACGATTTTCTGTTCGTACAACTCGAACTCTGAGATACTGTAAGCTGCAGTCGCGAACGGACCTTCCTCATACAGCTCGGCGTCAATATCGGGTTGCCACACCTCCAGGTCCACCACATAGAACGGACCTGCAATCCCATGTTGACGAATCTCTCCGCCATCGAAGTTGAGTTCGACCGTTTGTGTTTCGCCACCCTCCAAATAGGTGACGGACCAGAAGTCGGTAATCCACTCTCCATCGGTGTCCAGCAGCGCCGCGTAGATCTCCGCTTCCCCATCCGATACGGCGGATACCTCGACGGCGAACGTAAGGTAGTCGGCGAGGCCGTCCGCGTCGATGTCCTTTAGGTAATCCGAATACTCACCAGTCAGCGCCAACAGACTTCCCGTCATCAGATCCTCCAGAATGTAGACATCTGTGACATACTCCTCTTCATCGATGACTGTCTCCGGGAAATTCAATTGGTAAAGCTCAATACCCACGTAGAACGGACCGTCCATGCCGTGGCTGATGATGTCGCCGACATCGAACTGCAGTTCCATCGTCCGTGTCTTTCCGCCTTCTAGCGGCATCATGGAAACCGCTTCGGTGATCCATTCCCCATCGCTGTCCTCCAGCCACGCCCAAATCTCGGCCTCACTGTCTCTACTGGCAGTCACTTCGGCGGTAACCGTGAGGTAATCGGGCAGACCATCCGCGTCGATATCGGTCAAATAGTCTGAATACTCACCCGTGAACACCAGCGGATACGGGTTCAACGTGTCTACGGGATATGGTTCCGTGGTGTACAGAGCAACGTCATAGTCGCCGTGGAGCCCGAACGCAAAGGTCACCATCAAATCTGCAACAACGTACGGCCCGTCAACACCGTGGTCGAAGATCTCACTGGCGGAGAAATGCAATTCGACCGTCGCGCGCTCTCCCGGAGTCACGTAGACGTCTTCGCGATACCCATAGGCATCCACTACTTCCCCCTGACTGTCTAAGAGCGAACCTTCCAAGTACACGTAACCTTCTACGTCAGCGACGACCTCCGCACTGATGGTCAGGAAGTCAATAATCCCGTCAACGTTTGATCCTTCACTATCGATGTCGCTTGGAGACTCGGAGAACTCGCCAGTGAAGATAACGCTCGGCGATTCGAACGACATGTAGGATAGGCTTTCAGTGACATACGCGATGTCCGTGCTGTCAACCGGCCGCCCGTAGTGAGTGATCGCCAGATTTCTCAGCGTCAATGAACCGTCAGTATGTAGGCGCCAAATATCCCGCCCATCAAATGAAACTGGGACATGACTTAACCCCTCAGAAAGTGAAACATTCGTTTCCGCACTGGCAACCAACTCGCCAAACTGGTCATATAGGTCGGCGGATAT
>CAYTDU010001045.1:0-2159 GCA_964436395.1 uncultured Gemmatimonadaceae bacterium
ACAATCCGGTTCCTGTTCGACGACGGAGAGCATGGCGCCCCGCCGTCTGGCGCCAGGGAGCCGGCTAGCTACGCGCCTCCCGCTACAAGATTCTCGGCGGCGACGCGCTGTGTGCTTCTTTGCCGCTTCTTGCTTTAGTCTTGCCTGCTCCCAGTGGTGTTTGTGCTGGCTGCTGCCACTGCGGGCTTCACGTCACCGAGTGCCTAACGGGCGCTCTTGGGCAGCGCTGGTGTCCGAGTGGGCGGCAAACACGACTCGGCCGGCAGTTCTATGACCTGCTCCGCCCGATATCGGCGGCGTCCTTTACGTATCAGGCTGATTTGCAGAGGAGGGAAAAGGAATGAGCCACAATACGTTTCAAGAGGCTGCCCCAGAACGCCAGCAGAAGGACCCAGCGGATAGACATGCAGCGAGAGGGTGTCTGCTTCGCGTCTACTGGATGCTGCTCGGCAACGCCTTTGTGGCCCTCTTCGCGTACGGAATTGTACAGAAGGGTGGTGCACTCACAGCAATGGACATATTCTACTGGCGGGGAGCGGACAGTCTAGTCATCACTCGGTACGTCGACATCCGCTTCTTGGCCGGAACAACTGCCGAGGAGGAGCCGGCGACCATGAAGCACTGGCAACGCTACTCGCTGCGTGTCACAGCCGCGTTCGGGATCCTATGGCTGATTGTTCACGGCCTGGGCTACTTGAGCGTGGTAGGATAATCCGAATGCATGCTAAACTTGGGAGAACGAGGCCCTCATGTGGTTGCTCATCCTAAGCGTTCTTGGCGCGCTACTGATCTCGGCCCTGTGTTCGCTGATGGAGGCCACCTTGCTAAGCCTCCGGCCAGCCCATATCGCCGACATGTCCAGTCGACGCCGCCGGATCGGGGCTATCTGGCAACGGCTTCAAGGCGATATCGAACGCCCTATTGGAGCCATCCTAATTCTGAATACGGCCGCGCACACCATCGGCGCATCGGTTGCCGGCGCGGAGTTTGATCGGCTCTACGGAGACAAGTGGATCTGGGTCTTTTCGGTCGTCTTCAGTTTCCTGATGTTGCAGTTCACGGAGATCCTGCCGAAAGGCGCCGGTGTCCGATACAAGAGCCGCGTGGCATTCTGGATCGCGCAGCCGTTGGCCCTGTTGGTTCGCATGATGCGCCCCGTGCAGGCTGTTGTCCACTTCATCAATCGCCCTTTTATGGGCGCGCAGCCCCCCTCCGGACTCCTCACCACCTCCGACGAAATCACGGCTCTGACCGGCTTCGCGCGTCTTTCGGGAGAGTTGAGCACGGAGCAGGAACACATCATCAAGCAGGGAACGCGTCTGTCGAGCCGGAAGGTCGGTGACGTGATGCGCCCACGCGTCGACATCGACGCGCTTGACGTGACCACGCCGCCCGAGGAGGTCACGGGTGCGGTTGCCATGTCCGGCTTCTCCCGCGTTCCCGTCTATGACGGAGATCTTGATCAGATCATAGGATTCATCTACATCAAGGATCTGCTGATGGAGTTGCACATGGGTCGTCCCGTAGACCTACCCAGACTGCTTCGGCCCGCCCCGCTGGTCCCCGAGACTCTGGCGCTCGATCAACTGTTGGACATGTTCCGACGACAGCGGACGCAGATGGCGGTCGTCCTCGACGAACATGGTGGGACCGAGGGACTGGTCACGCTGGAAGACGTGTTGGAGGAACTGGTCGGCGCGATCCACGACGAACGTCGTCGCCAAGATGATGAAGTTGTTCGTCAAGATGAGGGCACTTGGCTAGCCCGCGGTTCCGCAAGGCTGGATCACCTGCTGGAAGCGATCCGCAGACCCGAGCTTCTCTCCGCGGCTCCGCGCCACATCAGGACCGTGGGTGGGCTGGTCCAAGCCCATCTCGGCCGTATCCCCGTTCCCGGCGATCGTATGACGTGGAACGGCTTATCCCTGGAGGTCATCGACGTTGACGGCTTGCGGATCGACCATATTCTTGTTAGCGTCATGTGACCTGCAACCGAGGCTCCGATCGGGGGCTTCTTGAGTCATTTGAGCGGATTGGCAATACCGTGCATCTCGTCCGCGCGGTTGAAGGCTGCTAGCAGCCTCTTCGGTGCGGTGCTCAGCTTGTCGTTTGCAGTGATTCCCGGCCACGGCGCATGAAGGTATCGAGCAAGTCCTCGG
>CAYTDU010001046.1:0-2159 GCA_964436395.1 uncultured Gemmatimonadaceae bacterium
TAATGCGACCGGTAAATTTGTGGCAACCAGGGAGAGGGAAGATGATTGACTCAGGAAATGTCAAAGAGACTGAGCCTTGGCGCGAGCTTGTTGACATCGTCCAAGGGGGGGACGTCGAGGAACTCGACCAGTACCTAGAATCACTTCCACCCGGTGAACCGGGTCGGGCCTTGTCGCGGATGACAGACGAAGAACAGGCCGGTGTGCTTGAGCTACTGCCTGACGAAGAAGCTGCGGAACTACTTGAAAAACTACCAGAAGAATTGGCCGTGCAGCTAATTGAGCACCTTCCAGTTGAGGAAGCGGCATCAATTTTTGGAGAAATCGAAAGCCGCGGTCAAGCTGAACTTCTGACACGCTTCGACGAGGAAGAAGCGGTTGCCATCCTTGATCACTTAGAGCCTGAAGAAGCCAACAACGTGCGGGTGCTTGCCGAGTTTCCCCGGGATTCGGCAGGCGGCCTGATGGTTACGGAGTATCTTGTCTATCAGGAAGATCTACGAGTGAAAGACGTGCTGGATGATCTCCGCGATCATTCCGAGGAGTATTCGAGTTATGGCGTTCAGTATGCGTATGTCGTCTCTCCGGCACGGCAGCTCGTCGGGGTCCTCCGATTTCGCGACCTATTGCTCACGTCGCAACAGAAAGCAGTCCGATCCATCATGATAGACGCCCCGATCTGCGTGACTACAGCAATGGGGTTGGAGGAACTCAAACGCCTTTTCGACGAGTGTGCCCTGCAAGGATTGCCTGTCGTCGACGACCACAATCACCTTATGGGAATTGTGAGCCGCTCTGACGCGGAACGAGCGATCCAGCGGCGTGCAAGCCAGACACTGTTGACGTTCACCGGTATTGTCGGCGGTGAGGAACTTCGCAGCATGCCTTTGCTGCTACGCTCGCGACGGCGACTATCCTGGCTCAGCGTCAACATCCTTCTGAACGTACTAGCTGCCAGCGTTATTGCCTTGCATCAAGATACGTTATCTTCAGTGATTGCGCTGGCCGTGTTCCTCCCCATCATCTCCGACATGAGCGGATGCTCCGGCAATCAGGCGGTGGCTGTCAGTATGAGAGAATTGGCGTTGGGGTTGGTGAAACCATACGAACATCTCCGCGTTCTCTGGAAGGAAGCCGGGATTGGCATTGTCAACGGAGCAGTTCTGGGCGCTGCGCTCGGAGGTGTTGCGTTCCTTTGGAAGGGAAACCCAATGCTGGGTCTGGTAGTCGGTGCGGCTCTCGCGCTCAACACGGTTCTTGCCGTTTGTCTTGGTGGTGCAATACCGCTTCTATTGCGAAGAGCAAATCAGGATCCGGCGATCGCCTCTGGGCCAATCTTGACGACGGTAACCGACATGTGTGGTTTCCTTTTCGTGCTCTCATTCGCTCGCATTACTCTGCCATGGTTGGTAACCACCTGACTAGACGGATGTACCTGTCGAGATCTTGGGTTTGTACGACTTGGACGAGCGGATTGGCAAGAGTGACAGTAGATACGCTGATACGGCTGTCGCTGACAAAGTAGCCTGCTGCGGCTCTATTCGCTTGATCTATCGGTTTCTGCAGGTGGAGTTACATCGGTCTCGCCGGCGGAAAACACTGTATCTGTTCGGAGGTCGCCCGGAGGACGAACATGAAGATCCAGTTGAGGATACGCTATTTCAATACCGGCTGCTCGAAGTTCCCGGTGGACTGCAGTGTGCATCTCGTGAATAACTTCTAAGCGCCCCCTCATGCTGGCGAGGTAGGCTCGCAAGCTGAACATCAGGGCATTACTGCCGAACTCTCTGAAAATGGCAATCGGTTTTGGGTCCTCTACTACCTTGGGGTGCGCACGAGCGACCTGGAGCAATATCGCACGTACTTGATCCGGATCCGAGTTGTAAGAGACACCCACCTCGATTACCAGTCTGTTTACACTATCAGTGAGAGTCCAGTTGAGGAGTCGCCCCGTCGCGAATTCCTTGTTGGGAACTACGAGTTCCTTGCGATCCCAGTCCTGGATCGTAGTGGCTCTCATCTGGATCCTGGTCACCTTTCCGGTAGCGTCGCCTATGGTAATGATATCGCCGATGCGAATGGGACGTTCAAACAGAATTACCATGCCGGACACGAAGTTCGCGAATATCTCCTGAAGACCGAAGCCCAAGCCGACGGTC
>CAYTDU010001047.1:0-2153 GCA_964436395.1 uncultured Gemmatimonadaceae bacterium
CCCCTCCCCGTTGTCGCAATGGGGTCAATTCCCCATATTTACCGGCGTGAGGGTCTCTCACCGGGCGACCCCCGTCGAGGTAGCCCCATGTCGGGGAATAACGCAATGTACTTGCCCATGGCAATCGCGAACCGTGCAGAAACCCTCGAGAGTCAAAAGCCCGAGTTTGCGACCGAAATAGGTCCCACGCAATTTACGGTTGTCGTTGTAGTTCTTCCGTTTATACTTCATGCATCGTAACCTCATGCGAATCCATGAGTCGAGCTTTTGGAAGCGCGAACGATCGGTGGTAAAGGGCGTGGCGAAGTAGTTCGCGGTGCCCCTGATGACTCGGTTCAGTTTCGTGATGACGGAAGCCTCGAGATTCCGGTGGCGTAGGGTAAGTTCTCGGATCTTGTCCTTGAATTTCCTCAGGGACTTGTCGCGCATCCGCCGCGATCGAGACGAGAGGAAGAAGCCAAGAAACTCGTAGCCTTCCACGTAGGTCGCGATCCTCGTTTTCTCGGGGCTCAACTGGAGTCCGAGGCGAAACGAGAGCGTCTGATTGACAGTGGTCCAGGCCTCTTGCACCTGCGCTACGGAGCGACCGAACACGACGAAGTCGTCGGCGTACCGCACGAAGCGGAAGCCGGCCACCTCAAGTGCCCAGTCGAGTTGGTTGAGGACGATATTGGCCAACAAGGGGGAGATGACACCACCTTGTGGTGTGCCGACAGTAGTCGGTTTGAATACGCCCTCATCCATGACTCCGGCAGTGAGAAATCGCTGGATGAGATTGAGAATGTTTCCGTCGGCTACCCGCTCGGCCACGAGTTGCATGATGACCTCATGCGGGATGTTATCGAAGAACCCCTTTATATCCGCATCGAGTACGATTCGATACCCGCTGCGATGGAGGTTCAGGGCCCGCTCGATGGCCATATGACAATTCCGGCCGGGCCGGAACCCGTAGGAGTCGACATGAAACAGCGGCTCGAAAATCGGTTGCAGCAATCGCCGCACGACCTCTTGAGCGACGCGGTCGCGAACGACCGGGATGCCCAGGGGTCGGGTCCGTTTCGAGCGTGGAGCTTTGGGGATATAGACGCGGCGAAGTGGTAAGGGCTGGAACCGTCCCGTCTTCATGTCTCGCATGAGGGCGTTGAGGTTCTCTTCGAGGTTGCCCTCGAACATGCCGATACTGACCTTGTCCACTCCCGCAGCCCCTCGGTTGCGTTTGACGGCCCTGAAGGCGCCGAGCATGACGGGAAAGGTGATTCTCCCCGTCAGCGAATGCACTTTT
This sequence comes from uncultured Gemmatimonadaceae bacterium, assembly GCA_964436395.1. Lineage (GTDB taxonomy): Bacteria > Gemmatimonadota > Gemmatimonadetes > Gemmatimonadales > GWC2-71-9 > JBDGYW01. The sequence continues at coordinate 1,283 of CAYTDU010001047.1, forward strand.
CGTTTCTTTTCCATGGTGTTCCTGCTACACGTTGTCATCATGGAGACCCTTGAGTCGCGTCACGGGGTGTTTCTTAGCGCATCTTCGGGTTGCCCGGCAAGAGCGCGGGCGGGCCAATTTAGGGCTTTAGCCGAAGGGCTAACTTCCCCACGCCAACACTCGCGTTGTCTCCATCTTCGACAGGTTTTACCTTTCGTCTCGAAGCTCGAGACTACTCCGGCTCTGCTGCAATCCCTGAAGTGGAGGCGAGTCAGGCCCCCTTCTCCACAACGCCGCATCGTCCTTCTCCTTTCACCAGAGGCTTATAGAGAGGATTTACCCCCTTGGGACGGCGCGGGATCTTCACCGGTCATGGCTCGGTACCATTTTCTCCAGGCGCCGACACGCATCACCCCAAGATCCCGCTGCCGGTATCCGCATATCCGACTGCAGAGAGAGGTCAGGGGACCTCCCCAGCGCTTCACCCAGGGGCGGTGGCTGGCGCGACCTGAAGGCCTAAATGCCGACTCCCGGAGTCCTCCTGCCTGGCCCCTTCGACACGGGTCCTTCTTCCGGACCCCCCGTTGGACCCGCCCTGGCTGCGTACCCCCACGCTTGTGTGGAGTTCGAGCAGGAGGTTCTGTACGGGCGCGGACCCGCACAGGTAGGCTTTGGCGTTTGTGTTGGCTCCCCCTTTCTTGTCTCGCCTCACCGTTTCGCTTTATGCTCGACTTAGTTCCGAGCCACTGCGGCTCACGCACCCCGGAGGGGTTATACATGTGAACCCGGAGTCTGTGCATCGCACGGTACTCCGGGTTGGTTGACTCGCTTGAAAAAATGTGGGTAAAGATCGGCCTTGAGGGGATGGATGTAAGGAGTTGTTATATCCCAG
>CAYTDU010001048.1:0-2149 GCA_964436395.1 uncultured Gemmatimonadaceae bacterium
TCCCATTGTAGGCACGAGCGATCACCGAGGAATACCTGTCGCCTTCCAGAGGAGTACGATAAGGACATGAAAGTCGCAGTGATTCACAATAAGGACCGCGCAGGCGTCATCAACGTTTTCGGTCCGCAGAATAGGGAACGCTACAATCCCAAGACGGTGGAGTTGGTTGCGTCTTCGCTGGAGAAGGGAGGACACACCGTACGAGTCATTGATGGCAACATGCACCTCATCGAACAACTGCAAGACTTCATGCCGCGGGTTATTGAGGGAGACCGACCAGGAATGGTCTTTAATATGGCATACGGTATCCAGGGGGTCAGCCGCTACACGCACATGCCAGCGATTCTGGAGATGTTGGGAGTGCCTTACGTCGGTTCGAACCCGATGGCACACGGGCTCGCACTCGATAAGGTCATAGCCAAGATAGTGTTTCAAAATGCGGGGCTTCCTACTCCCCGCTTCTGGAACTTCGCGTCGGCAGACGACCAATTTGAGAGTCTCGAGTTCCCGGTGATCGTCAAGCCGAAGATGGAAGAGGTCTCGTACGGGATCAAGGTGGTCGACAACGACGCTGACATGCGTGATGCGGTCAAGTTCATCATCGACGAATTCAAGCAGCACGTGTTAGTGGAGCAGTTCATCCCGGGTCGCGAGTTTGCAGTGGGATTACTCGGCAACGGCTCTCCAGAGGTGTTGCCTATCGTGGAGATCGACCTGGAGGGTGACCCCGACGCTATCCAGACGGCTGGTGACAAACTCCAGAAACCACGAGGTAAGATCTGTCCGGCAGAGATCCGCGAGGAAAAGGCCGAAGAGATGCGCACCCTCGTTCGGAACGCATTTCAGTCTCTCGAATTATACGACTTTGCGCGTGTGGACCTGCGAATGGACGCGGGTGGCAACTTGTACATACTCGAGATCAATTCTATGGCCAGTCTTGGCAGGACGGGTGCATACATCAATGCGGCGAAAGCGGCTGGGTACAGCTATGAAGGCTTGATCAACCGCATCCTCGATGTTGCGGCGGTCCGGTACTTTGGCGGTGAGTACGTGGAGCAGGAGTCTGAACGAGCCAAGGTAGAGACTGCCAAACCGCACAAACTCTCCACTCGAGTTCGTTCCTACTTACGCGCCCATGCTCCCACGATCGAAGAATCCGTTCGTACCTTGGTAGAGATGCGCTCACCACCATCTGAAGTTGAGCGTGTCATGGCGATCGGTGAATGGCTCGCCGTACAGTTCAAGCATCTCGGCTTTTCGGTACGAAGCATTCCTCGTATAGGAGTGGGTAACGTGCTCCACTTCCATAACCACGATGGAAACCAATGTGACGTGCTACTGTTGGGACATTTAGATACACCCATCCCATCCGGGGGGGTTGTGCCTTACCGTGAGGCCGAGAGCCGGGTATACGGCGCTGGTGTGGCGGAAAACAAGGGTGGAATCGCAGTTGCGTTGGCAGCTCTCAAAGCGCTGCGCTACGCGAGAACAGTGCGGCGAATTCGGTGCGGAGTGTTGTTGACCACAGACGAAACACACAATGGGGCTGCGGGGCGTAGCATCGTGGAGGAGCTTGCAGCCAATGCCCGCTACGTGATAGGACTGAAGGCAGGTGAACCCGGCGGCGGAGTAGTCACCTCCAGGTCGGGCCGCGGCACGTACCGGCTCGAGACAATCCTCCCCAAGAAACGCCAGGTCACAGGTGCAGGAGTGCTTGCTCACCTGCAACGCACGACAAAGGCAATTGAGGGACTTTCAGACGAAGGTGTTGGACTGCGCGTGGTGCTGCGTCGCGTGGAGTTGGACGCTCCGTTCGGCCGTATGCCTGAGAAGGCTGAGGCGGTGGTATCGGTACGGTTCGATAGACAAGAAGACGGCAAGCGTGTCGAAGCAGAGATCTGCAACTTGGCCAAGAAGCGTTCGTCGCAGGGGCTCAGGCTTCGAGTACTCGGTCAGATACGCAGGCCACCTCTGGCACCGACACCTGAACGTGAAGCATTCTACGAGATGGTTGCGGAGGTTGGTAGACGACTGCATGTAGCGGTCAAACCCAACCACCGCTGGCACTCCTCCGACATCTGTTTTGTGCCCGAGGGTATTCCAGCCATCGACGGAATGGGACCTATAGGGAGTGGTGAGCGCACTCAGG
>CAYTDU010001049.1:0-2149 GCA_964436395.1 uncultured Gemmatimonadaceae bacterium
AAATCGGCAAACGCCCCGAAATCGGAATGATGAGGAATGATGAGGAATGGGGTAAACGTGATTGCAACGCGATTTCCCCGCGATTTCCACTGGAGGGGGTTGCTAATCTTCGGCAGTTGTGGTAAGGTTGGACCCAAATGGGTAGTACGGTTCGTTTGGACCGGTCACGAGGTCTACGACTTCCGCCATCCGCGTCCTGGAAACACCGGTTTTCACTGGTCGGAGATCGCCGTTGACTGGCAGCCCTGGAGCGGATTGATGCCACGAGTTCTCAGTAGGCCGGTGAGCCGTCGCGTGGGCGAGAAATTGGTGGCGACGATGACCGAAAACGGACTCGTTCTTCGGCGACCGCACGGGCGGCGCAGGGTGTTGGTCACCTGGAAGGAGTTGGACTCGGAGTACCTTCACGACGATCGGAGGGGTGTAGAGGCTTTCACACGTCCGCTTCCGGCTCGCTGGTTGCCGGCGCCTGGAGAGTGGATTTGGGCGAAGCCGGCGTCCCGGGTTTGGTCGGCCCAGGTGCGGCGGGTGTTGAATGGGCTCGGCGAGGAGATCGTGGTGTGCCGGCTTGCCGGGCGAGTGGAGTCGGAATGTCACCTGCTGCTGTCTCAGACGCGGCCGAAGGCGTCTCGGGAGTTGAAACGGGTCGTCACTCCGAACGGGAAGATTTGACGATGGGGCTTCTGAAAGCCGAAGAGCGAGCGACGATCGCCGATCTGGAAATCTACGGGCTTTCACTGAAGCTCATCAACGGCCTGGAGGAAGACTTTGGGTTCCTGTACGTGGACGAACTTACTGAGTTGACCGAGGAGCGACTTTCGGACGCCCGCCACCACAGGCCGGGCGGTCCATTTGGGCCGGATGGCATTCGCGAGATCCGTGGGGCGTTGCGAGCCTTCTTGGCTGGGCGGCCGGTGAAAACGCCAGGGGAGTGCATCGTCTTCAAGCGGTGAGGTTGTAAGTGATGGGCTTCCCACGAAACAAGCGACCGGTGTGGTATACGGACTGGAGGTCCCTCTGGCACCAGGCGTGCATTGAGATAGGGATGTCCCTCAGTATGTACTCGCCGAGGTTCGGCGGGTTCGATGGACGGCGAGTGCGTATGAGCCGAAATCTTTGGAAGAGCTTACACCGTATCCGTCGCATCTACAGGCGACTGCGAGCGGAATCTAAGGTGATGGATCACACGTGGTGCGATCAGTTGATGAAAAGCATTTTTCGGGATGGAGTCGATTTGTCGTAAGGGTTCCCGAATGATCGAGACGCAAACGGAAGCGACGGATCGTTGGCGTCGCGAGGGGCGCGACCGCGAGACGAGGGCGTACCGGAAGACGATCGAGGATGAATTGAAGGCTACGGGCCTGTCTGTCCGAAAAGCGCGAGCGGAGGCGTGGGCACGGACGATGGCGGCGTTTCCGCCGCTTCCTGCTGCCGGCGAGGGGCCTGGCGCCTGGTCGGACTGGGACGAGAAGGTTGGGCAGGACTCGTCTCTTCCGGAATCCTGGGGCACGCTGCCGGATTCTGCGTCGTTTGACGCCGAGGTCGAGTGGGTGCACCAGAACCGCGTGCTGGTTGTCGAGGACCGGAAGGGGAAGCAGTCGGTATTTCATTGGGACCGCGCAAAGAGACCGCCGCCGAGCTATGGTGCGGTGAACCTGATGGAGTTCGCGGCCACGAACCGCAAAGGCTTCATGGACATCCTGTATCGCGTGAAGCCGGGGATGGGCGGCGACGAGGAGGTCGTTCGGCAGGAGAAGATCGCGGTGGAGGAGATTCGCCGTCTGCTGGAGGAGCTAAGGGCGGCTGGGGAGTCAGAGCGACCGTCTGAGCGGGCACCAGACGCGTCGGTTAGCTCTGGTGTGAATCATGACAATACGAACGGTGAAGAAGGAGGGTGACTTATGGCCGGTGGACCTATAATCGACTCCATGGGGTTTCCGGTGGGCGGTGGGAAACCAAGTCAAGAGCAATTACAGGCTATGCAGGCACAGCAGGCCGTGCAGTTGCGCATGAACATGTACGCGAGCCTGATCCCGGTGGTCGCGGCGAAGTTGCTGGAGCGTGATACGCTTGAGGACGACATGCTGGCGGACGAGGACGACAGACCGCTTGCGAAGCGTATTGCCGATGAATCGAACGAGATTACCCT
>CAYTDU010001050.1:0-2145 GCA_964436395.1 uncultured Gemmatimonadaceae bacterium
CTGAGCGCCAGCAAATGCCCCCAGACGACCGCCACGAGCAAAGGCCCCTGAAGTACCTGCCTGAACGCCATAAACTGCCTCAGCGGCCATCCCTGTGCGCAACATTCCTTGTTGTCGGAGCTGGTCGATAGTCCCTCCGGCTGCCTGGGTCATGCCCGCGACGCGCTGCAGCGCTTCAGGCTCCCCCACGCCGAGCAATTCTTTACCGGCCCCTCGAATGCCCCTGAACATTCGCTGGCGTACTGCTCGAGCAGCATCCCGTTCAACAGCCTCACGTTGTCGTTGGCGCTCGCCAGCTACCGCCTCGGCGAGACCCGGTGGCTCCTGCATTGCCTCGGCTGTAGGCGCATAACCCTTGCCCGGCGTATAGGAGTACATTGGTGTGCCCTCAGACAACGGCTTGGTTGGGGGCCGTTGCATGAGTCCGGCTCGAAATTGAGCGACGTTGCGCTCCATTTCTGGAGCGCGTTGAGTCATCATTCTGGAAAGCGTGCGCTGGTATTGTCCTGGCATCCCTGCGACGTTGAGCATCGGCAACGCTTGAACACGCTGTCGTTGCATCTGGAGCGCTTGCTCGCCATATCCCGTTGCCTGTTGGAACGGGGCTGCCAGTAACCCACCCGCGAACGGAATCTCGCGAAGCGCGCTTGCGATACCCTGCGCACCACTGAATGGGGTACTCGCCAACCCGCCAGCAACACCCCGCGCCGCGCGACCAACCGCCATTCCGATTGCTTGGCGTCCCATGCCTGGCCCGCGCTGCATGAACGCGGCACCCGGTACAGCACCTTGCATGAATCCCTGCAGAAACGCGCCGCGCTTTTGCATATCCTCCATAGACTTGGTCTGGTCTTTGAAGGCCCGCTCCATTGAGCGGATAACACGCTCTACCCGACTGCCCTCGCTCTGCACTTCTTTGAACTGGTTGGCGAGCTTCTTGTAGGCGGGGCTCGCCTTGTCACCAATCATCTCGAGCTGACGGTTGAGATCCGCTTGCTCCTCTGCGAGGTCTTTAAGCCGCTCTTTGAGCCGGCCGACCTCATTGCCCACCATCGAGTAACCCTTGGCCTGCTTCTCGTTCGCGTGTGATGCGCTCTCCGCAAGCTTCGAGACTTGTTGGTTGACTTCTGAATAGCCCTTGGATTTGTACTGTAGTGTCAGATCGGTGCGAATCTCAGCCATCGCTCACCTAGTTTTCTGCATCAAAGGGCATTTCGTCGAGGTCTGGAATCTTTCCTTCGGCGATTTCCTGCTCCCACTTATCCCACAGCTCATCGCCGGTGTCCGACCCTGTCTCGCCGAGTGCTTTGTTCACTTCATTCAAATCGTGGAACAGATGACCGCCTGAATCCTCCCCATCAACGATACGCTTCTCCAAGCTCAATTTCTCCACGAGCAAATCCTCCACCATCTCTTGATGCAAATCACCGAGTGTCCTTTCCAGAAACAGCTCGTGATTCGATGGCAAATTGTACTTCTTGGACCACCACCTAGCCACCGCATTTTTTCCAGAATCAACTATTCGCTTGGCTCTGACTCGAATCACGGTCATATCCGAGAAAGTGGGCCTCGTGAGCCATCACCTCCTCGTAGATAGCTTCAACGACACGCCGATCATGAATCTCATCGAGCTTCTCGGCCCACTTCGGTTTCTGGGTCAAACTGTGCGCGAGGTGCGCGTGAATCAGGGCGTTGTCGCGTGTGAGCATGTCGAGCGACTCATATGGCTGGCCGGCCGTGAGCATCGAGCGCATGATGCCGACCTGACGCCGCTCGCGCTCATTGAGGATCTTGTTGGTGAACTTCCCCATCCACGTCTTGCCGTGAACGTCCCGATACTGAAAGTCGAACGAATACTCGACCTCAGACTTCGGGTCATCGGCCTTCATCTCATCCTCATCCTGCTCGAGCTTCTTCGTCTTCTCCTCGAGCACCTTCTTCAAGTGCTCAGTTTGGTCTTCGTCTTCGAGGTGTGTGGGCTCGATGCGCTTCTTCAACTCTTCTGCGTTCATTGGACTCGCCTCCATTTAGGGTAATGAAGGCACACTACTCAGAGTCAGTGAAGATGTCACGAGTTGGAAATTGGGTGAGGACGCCGGCAACTGCGGGGGGAGGGATTTTACAGCTACCGGCGCCCTCCCCTTT
>CAYTDU010001051.1:0-2144 GCA_964436395.1 uncultured Gemmatimonadaceae bacterium
TTGCGCACCCTCACTCCCACCGCTAACGGGCGGATCCAGCATATGAATTCCTTGTTCCATTAGCTTTGCAGCGAAAGCACGGGTTTGCCTCGGACTAATCGTGCTGCAATCAATCGCCAATGTGCCTTTGCCTAAACCTGCTGAAAGACCCCTCTCACCGAAAAGCACCTCTTCAACGGCTGCTGTATCGCTGACGCAGAGGATGACAACGTCGGTTTGTTGTGCCAACTTTACAAGGTCTCTATTGGGGATCGCCCCTGCGTCAACTAGTTCCTTTATCTTGCTCGGTGTTCGGTTTCACACCGCAACGCCGAGTCCAGCCTTGAGAAGGTCGTGCGCCATGCCACTCCCCAGGATTCCCAGTCCGACGAAACCAATCCTTTCACTCATCCAAGCACCTCATGCACGCCGGGAATTAATTCGTCGTTGTTTCACAGCGGTATCCCATCGATTCCCAGCGTTCTTGGTCGAAGGAACCTCTCCGAGAAGGGCAGTCCTGGCGATGGCAAAGCTGACAACTGTGGAAGTCCAACTCCGTCGGAAACAATATGCCGGAGACACTCTTCTTGGGGATCATAAGGCAATGATCGGTTAGTTCCACACCAATCAGTTCATTGACGTCACCAAGAAGGCAAAACAGCTGTCTCTGCTGCTCAATGGGCCAGACGGTGACATCTCCAGACCCCGGGCTCATCGTCGCTGTTCGGCCAAGAGCATACTGTTGAAGCAGGTGGGATATCAGATACGAGCAGCTAGCTTTCAGAAGGCTGTTCTTGATCGCGTCAAGCCAGAATGACTTCAGGAAGCTTCCCTTTGGCAACACTATCTCGTCGGCTTCTTTCCCACATGTCACAACGTAGGCGAAAAGGCGGTGGACCTTGTCCAGGTTGACCCTGAGGACATGACTTGTGAACACGACGCCATCAATTGTGACAGTCTTGTCACCGCGCTCGTCTACGTAGCACACTTCATAGAGTGCCCGCGGCTTTGCAGCAGCTTGCACCTGATCAAGAAGGTTGGCAAGTTCTTTGGCGCGCGCAGTTCCAGGCTTGATATGCAACTGGTCGAGAACTGCATCGAGATTTAACTCAACCTGGATGTCGTCGAGTATTTCCACAGCGCCTCCTCCAGTAGAACCGGGCCGACACAGAGATCTCCCTACGGTACTCGTGCACGTCATGGCCAGCTAGCACGTTGCCGTCAACCATACATGCTACACGATCTCGATCTCAGAGAACCTCGTCGTTCGCATACTCCTCTGCCTCCCCGAAAATGTTAGTCCGTGTCGATCTTAACATTTTGTTTGGACCGGATTTCGGGTGAACGGCATGCCGTTTGCGTCAACTCCCTCCCTTTGTGCTATCCTCCTTGAGAGGTGAGTCAAATGACAGCAAAGCGCGTTCTTGCGGTTGGAATCGGTCTCGCTCTGTTGGTCGCACTCGTTGGCTGTGCGTTGTTCAACAGTCCGCCGATGGCGGTGGTCACGGCGTCTCCGACTTCCGGACCTTCCCCGTTGACAGTGGCGTTCGACGCAAGCGGCTCGACCGACTCCGGTGCGATCGTCTCGTACTCCTGGAGCTTCGGCGATGGGAACACGGGCACGGGGGTCACCACGAGCCACACCTACATACTGGTCGGTTCTTTCACTGCAGTTGTGACCGTCACCGACAGCTACGGTGCTTCGGACACAGCCTCCATTGGAATCACAATCTCCGAGTCACTGAACGCGCCGCCGACGGCGTCGTTCACGGCCACGCCTGCGACCGGCGCCGCGCCGCTGACGGTTCAGTTCAACGCGGGAGTATCATCCGATTCAGATGGATCGATCGCATCGTATGCGTGGGACTTTGGTGACGGAGACACGGCTACCGGTATCACCGCAACCCACACGTACCCGACGGCGGGCGTCTACGTTGCACTACTGACGGTCACCGATGACGAAGGGGCCTCCGACACGACGAACCGGACGATCACTGTCACGGGTCCAGGGAACAACCCTCCCGTCGCTGCGTTCACGCACACCGGAACGACCGGATTCCTTCTGCCGGTCACGGTGACATTTGACGGAACGGCTTCCTACGACGACGATGGTTCAATCATCGCCTACAATTGGAACTTCGGAGACGGCGAGTACGCGGCAGGGA
>CAYTDU010001052.1:0-2143 GCA_964436395.1 uncultured Gemmatimonadaceae bacterium
GTGTGCCGATGTCATCACACGTGTGTGTGTGGGAGTGCGCATCACTGAAGAACAGGAATACGTCCGCGCGATGGCGGTCGAGCTGCCTGACGGCACGCTCCGCATCGCGCTTAAGAATGACCGCGAGGTATACAGCCGTCCGGTGGTCGCGGTTGACGGTGAAATAGACCATGCGGATATTGTCACCGAGTTCCCGGCAATGGCGATTAGGCCTGAGGGCTCCACGTTCTCGGTACGTGTGCCGGGAAAAGGGATCACCGTCGTGGATGTGCATCTGAAGTCCCGCTAAGACCGGAGGGCATATCTGCTCGTTTTATCTATTGGCGCACCATCAACCAGGTCGCAATCCGCCCGCCACGGCGGAGCGCACAGAAAGGGAACTGATGAAACCTGCGATTTTCACATCCTTTGACCAGACGATTCCATTTGCCCGGGCGATCCCACTGATCGCGGAGGCGGGCTTTAAGGTCGTTGCTATCGGCGCCAGTGCAGCACACTCCGGTTACGCAACTGCGACGGGAAGAAACGCGATACGCAAGCGGCTTGAGGCAAACGCCATGACGATCGACTCCGTGCACGCGCCTTTCCCGGAGGGTGACCAGCTGTTCTCGCTCGACGATGCCGAGCGTCTGGAATCGATACGTCAGTGCCAAACTGCGCTGGATGCAGCACAGGATCTGGATGGACATATCGTTGTCATCCACCTGATCCAGCCGTACGGCATCCCGCAGGGCGAGAAGCGCAACCGGATGATCGAGCAGGGCCGTCGCAGCGTCGGCGAACTGGCGGCGTATGCGGCGGCGCACGGCGTAAAGCTCGCCCTGGAGAACGGCCAGGAACTCGCCTACGACCAGGTGTTGGTCAGCCTCCTGGACGAATTCAGCGATGACCATGTCGGCTTCTGTTACGATTCAGGTCACGAGAACGTGCAGGGTACATGCTTCAAGCTACTGGAGCAGCTGGGCCATCGGCTGCTGACTGTTCACATCCACGATAACGAAGGCACGGACACCCACACGCTGCCATATGAGGGCACGATTGACTGGGACAGATTCCGGAAAGTATTCTGTGGGCTTGACTACTCCGGCAGCCTGCTCCTGGAGGCCGGCGTGCGCAATTCGGAGTTCAAGGATCCTATCGTGTTCCTGTCGCAGGCGAGACAACGCGCCGAGGGTCTACTTTGCTGAGGGGGGACAGGTCACAGCACGCCCGCGCCTTGCGGGGTTAAGGGCCCCGCCTCGGGTCAGCCGTGCCGCGGGCGTGAATTCTGCCAAAATCGGCCCATGGCATATCGCTCTCACAGATCGTGGGCAGAGTGCCTGGGTGTTTTGAGTGCCACATATTGGTTCCACGCCTGCCGGAACGAAATTGATCCTGGCCTTCGTGCGAGAGGCCGGATGTTCTGACCCTTTTCGCACCCCCCCCGAAAAAAACTTCAAAAAAAAGGGAACTTCCCTTGCATTTTAAACGTCTACTATGTATAGTAGTACTAATGAATGTAGCGGACTGCGACATTGGCCCTGGTGGAGCCGTGGACTTGACCACATAGGGCCGCCGAGAGGACTTGACACTATGAAGAATATGCGTCTGATACTCATCCTCATCTGTGTCTCCGCCGTGGTTATCGCAACAGCGCAGCCCAAAGAATCGCGGAAAAACCATTCGCAGGCGAGCAAGACCAAGTCAGTTTCCGCCAAGTCAGATCGCGCACCGACGCGATCCAATACCCGTACTAGCCCTAGGACGACCAATCGCTCTGCACAGAAGAGTTACACGCGGACGACGCCGACCGCCCCGCAGCGCGAACACGCCGGCACACATAACCGAACGGGCTGGGGCAGCTACCAGTTTGGGGGCGAGAAGCTTGATAGTCCCTCCACGCCGACGACACGGACTACTGAGCGCAACCGCACCCACAACCAGACCGACGGGGGTAAGTATCATTTTGGGGGCCAGAAACCTTATAGTCCCTCCACGCCGCCGACGCGGACTACTGATCGCAGCCGAATTGGTAACACGACCGGCTGGGGTAATAGCCAGTTTCCTGAAAACAAGAAATGGCGCGAAAACCGCCAAGAGGCCGACCGGCAAAAGCCCCCCAATAGCTCTGGCGACTGGAACCGCGACGGTAACCACCCAAGCA
>CAYTDU010001053.1:0-2132 GCA_964436395.1 uncultured Gemmatimonadaceae bacterium
GCCTCGGCGGCCCGGATGCCGAGCCACGCGCCAATCGTCACTGTGACGGCCAGGACGGCCAGCGCGGTCACCGCGCCATCTCCGGGGCCGCCATGATCGGGCCGCACGGCCGCAGCACGGTGCGGTTGGTGGCGTCGACGCGGATCTCGATCAGCCTCTGGTCACTGCGGTGACTGACCACCGTGCCGGTGATCCACTGCCACTCCTGCGCGGCGGTGTTCCAGTACTGCCAGCCGACTGCCTGGCCGGGACGATGGCGGTCGAGGGTGCAGTGCGGTGTGGGGACGGCTGTGGGCCGGGTGATGGGGGTCATGCGGTGGCCTCCCCGAAAATGTCGAGCTGTAAAGGGTTGTCCTGCCGAAGTCCGTTGAGCACGGAGATGATGAGCCACTGCGTGCGAATCTGGTTGAAGTTGCCGATCAGTAACGACGACTCCGCAGTGAGGTGCAGCGTGCTCCTCAGTGAGGCGTAGTCGTCGGGGTACTTCCGCATCCACTCAAAGCAACCCCAATCGCGAACCATCAGATCGCGCCCGCCCAAGTCGTCGTGAAACTTCATGCGTGGGAGATGCGCGAAACGCTTCGCCCCGGAGTTCGGCCGCGGGTGAACATCGAACAGAGATAGAATCGGGGAATCCGGCGCGTCGGCGTTCTCCCGAAAGTAAAGCTCCATGTTCGTCGGCTGAAGAATCGCCAGCGACAATTCTTTCTCGTTCGCTTCCTTGATAGAACCGACGCGACACCTATTCAGTGTGCGAGTTAGGTTCTGTGCGTTGGTCTTTCCGACAAGTTCAAAGACCCCATCCTTCTGGACCTTGAACGACTCCCGGCGGCTGTCATCCTGGCGGTCGCGTTCTACGGGCACTCGGTAGGTGTGCCACCGCTTTGGCGTAGGCCAAGTAGGAAGACGGTAGATACGCACCAAGCCCAGCTCTGGGCTGATGCCGGCGGAACAGACATACTCGCGGTTATCCCGTCGAGCCGGTTCGGGAACTGTTTTGCCCAGCAGTGTGAAGTCTTCGATGATCACTGCGTCGCCGCCTCTTTGAGAACGTCGCCGTGGCACGGTTCAGGGGCGCACCAGCACCCCAGCGCCTTGCCGACCAACTCGGGCAGGCGTTCTTGAAGTACAACCTTGTGAGGCAAGTAGTAGTCGCGGTATTTAGCAATGACTTCGTCGCGGCCGCCGTCGTCAGGCATTTCGAACGGGTTACCCCAAGCGGTGCGCCGATCAACCCGGACATACAGCCCTTCGGATTCAGCCCACGCGATCAGGTTGGCGTGCAGACCCCGGAGAGACACGACGACTGCTTCGCCGTTCTCCATCTGCTTACGGAGGGCGAGTTCTTCCACAGACCAGACCGGCTTCGGTGCAGGCTTCGGGGCGGGCGGTGTGTAAGTCTTGCCGTTGGTTCCAATGATGGTGATCGGTTCAGCGGCGATCAGTTCCTCGGCCAGAAGGTCGGCGGCCTCGCCATCTACTGCGTCATTTGACGCAGTAGCCAACTCGCGCCTGACGGTCGGCTCACTGATCCCGGTCGCTGAGGCTATGGCCCGAAGGCTCATCCCCGACTCACGAAGCGATGCAACGTACTCGGTGCGCTCTTCCTTCGGGATGCGGAGCTGGCCGGTGCCGAACTCGCGGGTGACGTACTCGTCCCAGTTGGAGTAACCCAGCGCGTCCCAGGCGCGGCCCTGGTAAGCCTCTTTGATCAGTTCCGACATCACAGCCACGCCGGTCTTCATGCGGTCAGTGAGGGCGCGGGCCGCTATTGCATCCATGCACACCAGTTCGGAGTTCATGCGGCACCGCCGGAAAACTCCGCGAGCGACGACTCGTCAAACCGGTAGTGACCACCGGGAGTGGTGATGGCTGGCTTGAGCTTGCCGCCCGAGACCCAGCGCCGGACTACTGAGGTGTCTACCCTGAATCGTTTTGCGACCTCGGTAGTCGTGAGTAACACGACTTCTGTCATGCGGGACACAGTGCCATATCGTGCGAGTCGTGTCAATCACGATTGTGCGCGTGTTTCCGGTAGACCAATTACTAGTTATTGCACGGTTTGCACGATTCGTTGCATACTTGCTGCATGACAGTGCAACTTGACTGGATACCGAAAACCGATGACTTCG
>CAYTDU010001054.1:0-2128 GCA_964436395.1 uncultured Gemmatimonadaceae bacterium
CCACTATTGCTATCACCCGGGTTTGCCAGTCGCGGGCGTGTGCAGGATGTGTCTCGTTGAAATCGAAGGCGTTCCCAACCTCCAGGTGAGTTGCGCGAGTATCGCTCAGGACGGACAGAAGGTCCACGTCTACTCCGAGAAAGCAAAGAAGGCACGACGAGGAGTGATGGAGTTCCTGCTTATCAACCACCCGCTCGATTGCCCCATTTGCGATCAGGCCGGTGAATGCAAACTCCAGGACTTCGCATTCGAGGAAGCACGTGCTGACTCGCGCTATACGCCGGATTATGCTAAGCGCTTCGACCCGGTTGAGGATTTCGGAGGAGACATAGTCTACGTCCAGAACCGATGCATCATGTGCACCCGGTGCGTGCGGTTCATGGAACACCTCGCAGGTGACCGAATTATCTCGGTGCAGGAACGCGGCGATCGGGCGTTCATCGGCGTTCATCACGACCAGGCACTAGACCATCCCTGGGCAGGAAACGTTGTTGACCTCTGCCCGGTTGGGTCGCTGCTATCGAAAGATTTCCTGCACAAAGCGCGCGCCTGGGAACTCGACCAAACCGAGAGCATCTGCCCGGGATGTTCACAAGGTTGCAACATCGATATCGAAACGCTAGGCAACACCGTCGCACGTATCCGTCCGCGGCACAACCCTGAAGTAAATCGCTACTTCATGTGTGATGTTGGCAGGGCGGAATACAAGAAGTTGAACGCGCCCGACAGGATCGAGTTTCCTTCCGTCAAAGAGGGTGACGGGCAAATGAGGGTTGGATGGGATGCAGCTCTCGACAAAGCTGCCACCATCATCAACGGTTCAGGGGGCCGCGCGGTGGCGCTGGTCTCACCTACAGTCTCCACCGAAGCACTCTTCTTGTTGAAAGAAGTGCTTTCCGGACTCGAGTTCACCGGCGCTTTCAGGGTAAGCATGGTGAAGGGCGAAGTGCCGCTTCCGGGCGTTGAGAATCTTGCTTTACGTGAAGAACGAGCTCCCAATGCCTCGGCAGCCAGAATGCTGGGCTATAGCGAAGACTTCGACTCGGCGCTGAAGGCAATCGATGGAGCCAGCGTTCTAGTCGTTTTGGGTGATTCGTTGGAAGACCTGCCTGACGATGTGACATCTGGCGCCGCAAATGTGATCTATATCGGGACGGTGCTGCCCGACTTGGCGCGGACCGCAGACGTCGTGCTTCCCTCCACAACATTGGCCGAGGAAGACGGCAGTTTTGTGAATCGCGATGGGAGGGCGCAGAGATACAGCTGCGCGAAGGCGGCACCCGGGGAGGCGCGGGCCTCGTGGCACTCGCTCTCTGAGTTGAACGCTCGCCTCGATCGCGGTGATGCGGTGACGTCAGCCGCAGATGCGTTTGCATTGATTGCCGCAAGGGAGACGGCGTTCCAGGGTCTCTCCTACGAGATCTTGGGGAACGCTGGGGCCAAGATAAGTGATAATCATATGACGGGAGGGGGCGAATGACTCCAGAACTCAAGGGGTTCTTGCTCCTCTCATCAATCAAGATGGGCATTGTGTTCGTCGCCCTGTTGCTGTGTGTGGTAGTCGTCACCTGGATGGAACGCCGACAGGCTGGTTTCCATCAAGATCGGCTCGGGCCCAATAGAGTAGGTCCATTCGGCTTGTTTCAACCGCTCGCTGACGGCTTGAAGAACTTCACCAAGGAAGAGCTAATCCCAAACGCCGCTGACCGGCCAATGTTCCTGCTGGCACCAGCCCTGATGTTCACGCCGGCCATAGTCCTGTTTGCGGTGATACCGTTTGCATCACCACTACCGCTCTCGTTCGACTTCTCGCTACCAATGGTCGGTCGCTTCACTCACGACGGTGCCTTGCCGATGATCGTCGCGGACGTGCCAATCGGTATCCTGATGATTCTCGCGATTTCGAGCATCACGGTGTACGGCATCGTACTCGGTGGTTGGGCGTCCGACAGCAAATACAGCTTCCTCGGGGGGCTCAGATCGTCCGCGCAAATGGTGAGTTACGAGGTAGCCCTGGGACTGAGTGTAGTTGCCGTGATGATCCTTGCTGGCGATGTGACGCTTCCAGAGATAGTTACCGCACAACAGCGAGAAATCTGGTATGTGTTCCCGTTGATAGTCGGGTTCG
>CAYTDU010001055.1:0-2125 GCA_964436395.1 uncultured Gemmatimonadaceae bacterium
GACACCTTGGAGAATGTCAAGCGCTTCTACGAGTACGATGACATCTGGGGCCTAGAGACGGGTTCGACGGGCACGCTGCCGTCGCCGTGCACCGATTGCGACCGAGCACGATTCAAGGACGCGTTGTATCTCGGTGAGGAGGCGGACATCTATTACATGCGAAACCGGTGGTACGAACCGCATACGGGGAGATTTTTGAGCGAGGATCCAATTGGGCTTGCGGGTGGTATCAACTTGTACTCATATGCGGGGGCCAATCCGGTGAATCTCTCGGATCCGACCGGGTTGTGTGGGCCACCGTGCGTTGCGGCGGCCTGGTGGATAGTGAAAGGAGCTGCCATTGGAGTTGCCATCGATTTGGCTTATCAAGCTGCGTACACTGATCAGATTTCCTGGACGAGCCTAGTTGTTTCGGGGATCGTGGGGGGGCTAACCGGAGGTCTTTGGAATTTCTCGGTTGCTGCGGCAACGACTGTTAGTAATTCAGCCATCGGGTCGAGTCTCGCCATGAATGCCGCGAGATCGAGCGCATTCGAAATGGGCGTAATGGACGGGATTGGGGGGCTGGTTCCCGCGTTGACCAGCGGCGCCTCCGGTTTGGGCTACGCACTTCATGAGGGTCCGAGGGGTGGGTCGCCGGGCTGGTGGGAAAATTCCCCAACACAGGGAAGTTACTTGGACAACTGGTTTCAGAACGAGTTCGGGACCGAGAGCGAGCCGGGGGCTCGCTGTGGCGTCGTGTACATGACGGAGACCATCGCCAATCCGCTGACGGGGGGTACGATAGAGCGCAAATGGGCGGACAATACATGCACTGGAGAGTCGACAATCATCGGCTTCGGCAACTGAAGTGTGTAGTGAAGTATATCGGTATGGGCAGTAAGCACGACCAGCATTCGCTTGAAAGCAACGGTACCCCTATCTATGATATTGCCCTATGCATGCATGTCTCGTCGCTCGACCTACTCGTTGACGGTGGGCGTGTCGCGTGAGCGATGCATATCCAGACGTCCGGGGAGTGGTTGCCGCCGTTGTGGATCGGCGCGGTTGTGCTCCTCGGCATTCATGGCGAGCACAATTCAAGGGTCCGGCAACTGGAACTGAGACACAAAACGTCTCTGTTCTCACAGTGGGATTGGGTGCACAGAAGCACGAATCACACAAGAAGTGCGGAGCACGATGCATGACAACGCGAACGCTGAATGAACGTCCGCAGTCGTGCCACAACACCGTGGCGGCCTATTCCTTCGGAGATGGCCGGGACGCAACTCGGACGCAGCCTTGCCAGTGCGACGTCTTCGTCGAAGTCGGTTCGAGTTTTCGGGGAGTTCTGCCGTGAGGTCACCGTCGCAGTTTGAGGAGGTGTGGCGGTCTTTAAGGGAGTTCTTTGGTGTCTGTGCGGATCGTGTGCCCGCGTCTCGTGCCATGAAGCTCGGTTCGATTGTCGCAGCGTTCGCCTATGTGATGCTGTTGGTTGGGCTCATACTGCTGTTTTTGGTATCCCGTTTTCCGGAACTGGGGGAATCAATACGGTTCCGCATCGCGTCAACAGTCGGTGTTGTCGCTGCCGTATCACTAGTGAAGATGGTGCCGGTTATGCCTTGTAGGTTTCGATTGGGCATGGTCGCCGCCTGGGCAGTCATAGCTGTGTTCAGCGATGACGTACGGCGGATTTCTTCCGACAACAGTGCGCGAAGTATCAATTCGGATGCCCCCCACTGTGTTATCTCGATGGATCGCGAGCCTCCCGTCGCGCTATACCTCGATTCGTTTGCGTTTGCCATTGAAAGCGACTTGGCTGCACTTAGCCCTGGTAGTTACTTGGATCTCATTTATACGGCGGTGCTTATGCACTCCGTTTACATCACGGATGCTCCGCCTAAGGATGTCACAGCAGCACTGCGGGAAATAGGCCTTGAGGGGGCTGCCTACGAACGGTTTGGACGCGATTTGGCGAGATACCGGTTCCGCGAGGCAGACGGCGAAGGTTTTATGGACACCTGGTTCTGTGGCTTCGATCTAGAGTGCGGCACCTGCGATGATCGCACTGCGACATACCCTATGCCCATGAGTCGCTGGACAACTACGCTGCCATCGTTGCGGCGCGATACGACCCTAAATTCCT
>CAYTDU010001056.1:0-2123 GCA_964436395.1 uncultured Gemmatimonadaceae bacterium
TCGAGGGGGAGGGCTACCCTACGTTCGATCAGGGGCAGGCGGATCTTTTCTTCCAACGGGTCAATACGCAGGTAGTCGAATTGATCAACGACGTCATAGCGCGCTGGGATAGGGCTGGGGTGAACTAAGAGGCAGACTTCAGTTCAACCAGCTCGACAACGCGAACGTTCGAAACGCCGGATCAAGTCAGAGGCGCACTAATTCTCCTCCTCGAACGCCAAGGCTGAGGGCGACTGGCAACCGACAATAGCCGGCGCCTCTTGAATCAATTCGTCGCTCTCGAGCGCCGCCACCATGAACAGGGCGAAATCGATCCGACGCGTGAGGTTGCTCGACAGGATCGGGTCACCCACGTGGCGGCTCCACACTGGCAAACCCTGGCTTTCTCCCTCTTCGAGGTTGCTGCCCCGCACAACCGTCCAGCGTGTATCGCTGGCAAATATCCGCCGGCACGCTTCTACCTGATCGTCGATATCGGCGAATCTGAAAAGTCGCGCTACCCACCCAAACACTTTCACAAATGTCTTGAGCTTCCATGAATAGACATCCTGCCCGTCGCGTGTGATATGCCAACCGCACGAGAAGACTAGTCGGGCGCCCGGAGGGGCGTAATCGAGCACCGCCTGCGCAGTGCCAGTGGCGTATTGCTGCACTCCCCAAGGGACGAGGACGGTGAGCACGCCGTCACAGCCTGCAACCGCCCTCTTTATGACCTCGGCGTCATTGGTGGCTCCCGTGAAGACCGTAATGCGCCCATTGAGGCGATCCAGTTTGGGCACACTCTGCTCCCTACAAACTCCCACTACCTCATAGCCACGGTCCAAGGCACGCTGAACCATGTACTGGCCCAGCTTGCCGGACACGCCAACGATACAGACCTTCCTAATGCTCGATCTCCATTCCCGGATACGGCAGATAAGTAGCCTCCATGAGCGGGCGCCATTTCTCCATCAACTCCTTGTTCAAATCGATCGGAGGCTCGGTGCCCTCGGGTAGAAATGTCCTGTAAGGATGCTCTGCCGCCTGTGTTTCAAACTCATCTCTCACGAGTTGCAGTTCTTCCGGCATCGTCAAGAGGTCCAGCAGGGTAGCTGCGAGAACCTTGGCGTTGGTAACGATACCCTTGTGTGTGGCGGAGCCGAAGTTCCCTGCGGTTCTGCTCCAGTGATGACCTACGTCCCCTGGGACGGCTCCGGGGATGCCAACGGTGATGTTGGCGGTCTGCATTTGCAGCTCCGCGATGTCGCTGGACCCTCCTCCAGTGAACGTCGTTTCCGGATCCCAATACCTGAGTCTCTCTACCTCGGTTGGCAAACCGGTCTCCTCCTCGCCAAGCTCTCTCTGCATCTCTCTGGCGAAAGCCTGTTCCTCCTCAGTCCATGCGGGCATCCCGACCAGCTCTATGTTGCGCTGTGCCAGAACCGCCAGGGATTTCGGCGCGCGGCTCTGGTGCGCGGCCGAGAGAACTCGATAGGACATTTCTGTGCCCGTGGCCAGCGCCGCTGCCCGCGCGCAGTTGATGACCTTTTCGTGCATCTCTTCCACTCGGTCATCCGTGTTTCTCGTGAAGTACCAGACACTTGCGTGGTCGGGTACGACGTTCGGCGCCTCGCCTGCATCCACGATCACATAGTGCAGACGATTCGTGTAAAACAGGTGCTCCCGCAGATAGTTGGCAGCCACGTTCATGATCTCGACCGCATCCTGAGCGCTGCGGGCAGTCCACGGGCTCGCCGCGTGCGCTGTTCGGCCCGTAAACGTGAAAACGGTAGAGAAGATTGCGTTCCCACTGACGCCATAGCGTGTGCCCAGCCGACTGCCACCGTGATTGGCCAAGACCGCATCCAGATCGTCGAACAGATGGTCCCTCGCCATATACACGCGGCTGATAAGGGTCTCTTCGGCTGGCCCTCCAAAGACCTTGAGTGTGCCCTGAATTCCGAATTCCTCCATTGCGGCTTTGAGTGCCAGTGCCGCCGGAATCACAGCGGGCCCCTGTTGATTGTGCCCGCAGCCGTGTCCGGGAGCACCTGGAACGAGTGGCGCCTGGTGTGGTACGTCGCCTTGCTGTGAAAGGCCCGGCAGAGCATCGTACTCCGCCATGAGACCGACCACCGGCCTGC
>CAYTDU010001057.1:0-2122 GCA_964436395.1 uncultured Gemmatimonadaceae bacterium
CCTATATTGCTCATGATCCCCCGATCGTGCCAACAACTCCATCCCAACCGCCGTACTTATTGTACCCAAGTTCTCATTGAACCTCACGAAGGGAGGTCGAGTTGCTGGCGGGGGCTATTACCCTCCCGGTAACGGTTCACCGCCGAGCACGAACGAATCGAAGAAGAGACCGGCGAGTGCGTTTTGCGTAACATCGCCGTCCATGCGGTACGCACCGGTCAGCCTGCTGGTGTTGGCCACGGCCACCAAGGTTAGTCGCCGTTCCGGCACGCGGACTATCAATGCGGAATGGGCAAACGCGAGGCCGTGGTGCCATTCGAGTCGAATGCCCTGCTCCGTCTGCACATACCACCCCAATCCATAGGTCTTCTCGGGGCCGTCGATCTCGATCGATGGAGACAGCATTAGTTTCTTCGAAGCCGGATCGAGGAATCGATCCTGATCGAGCGCAATGGAGATGGCAGCGAGGTCGCGCACCGACGTGACTAGTCCTGCGGCCGGGCTGAAGTGGCGGAAGTACCCATACGGTACTACCTGTCCATCCACGACTTCGTAGGGCCTGGCCATGTTAGCCAGAAACTCCTGGCGATCGAGGCCGGCCGTGTAGAAGTCTGGCAGGATATCGGGGTTAGGGGCAGTGTGCTGCAAACCGAGCGGCGCCAGGATGCGTTCCGCGAGCAGCTGGGCAAAGGTGCTGCCGCTCGCCTCGCGCATCACGTCACCCAACCTGATGTAGCGCCCCCCGTTGTATCTGTGAACCGTACCTGGAACGCCTTCGGAAGTGTGGTTGAAGACGTGCCTCACAGTGACAATCCCGTCGGCTTCGAGGTTGACGCCGTAGTCGCTGATTGGGTCCTCGAGATCCACCAGTCCCTCTTCAACGAGCTGCATCAATACGATTGCGGCAACCGACTTGGTTACTGACGCGACAACAAACGACGTGGTGTCAGTGGCAAGCCTACCGTTCTCGACGTCCGCGAAACCGAACCCGCGTGCCCAGACGATTGCGTCGTTCTCGGCAATCGCAGCGGCCATACCGGGGATCTGCAGATCAACTCGTATGCTATCGACCTGAGCCTCAAAGCCTTGAAGCCCTTCCGACGGCGTGACGTTTACCGGATCGAGCGGCAGCTCGCCGCAGCCGGCGACCCCGAACGCTAGCAACTCGACCAGCGGCAAGAAACGTAGTGACAGCGTCGCGGGATATCGCATCATCCCCTCCCGACCTTGATCTTGTAAGAAGCTGAGAGCATCAAAACGAATAGTCTGTTGTAGCCGTGGGGTAACGACTCAGTGATGCTGTCCCTGAGAGCGACGTCGCCGACGATCTGGAACTCGAGCTTTCCACCTCTAAAGGGTCTTCCAATCCCCAGGCCTAAATGCACCCCGACCTGGGTCTTGTTGCGTTGCCACTCGACTCGGCTGTCGCTACAGCTGACGCTGCCAACGTCGTCGATCCCATGCACGGCGCAACCCACCTCGTGGCTCACCGCTGCACCGAACAGGAGGTGCGGTGACGTATTCCACGGAGCACTTACTATCAACAGCAACGGCATTTGGATGTATGAAAGGCGCCGGCCCGCACCATTTTCTCCCTCTGTCCACCCCCTGCCGGCATAAGACATCTCGAGCTGCACCGAAAGGAACCGATTGATGCCGTATCCCACCAAACCGCCGATGTGCGGGCCAACATGTAATCCGGCGTGTTCAGCGGACTCGGGATCTTCGAACAAGAGAGTACCCGCGCCGACACCGGCTCTTCCCCCAATGAACAGAGATTGGGAGGCTGTGATTTTCGGGCAGCACAGCGCCGCCAAGAGCAAAAATAGCAGGACGATTAGGGTTCTTGCCCACCGAGAATGACGCATTCGTTCCCCCTGATGTGGCTCGTTTGCGCTTGCTGAGCCTCACAAGCGAAACGACAAAGGGGACCTGTGTCTGACACTGACACAGCACCCGCACTGCAACCTTTCGTTCCCTTCAAACGTCCTTGTGTGCGAGTGTTGTATTTATGAGACCCACGGGAATGACGATACTGAATCCGATCGAGGTAGCCTTGCTCATGTCGGACCTAACACATATAACGCGCACGCTGTGCTACCACGTTTTGGTTTTCGCGGCT
>CAYTDU010001058.1:0-2116 GCA_964436395.1 uncultured Gemmatimonadaceae bacterium
CTGCGCCATCATCCGGTGTGAAGCTGCGACCGCGGATGATTCGAGTGCTCATCGTGCGAAAATAGTCGGGAGTAGTGGCCTGGTATGTGAAGACACCGAGTGGCCGGACCGCATCGACACCATCGACAAAAAGCTCCGTCGAGGAAGTGCTGACGAACGGCTTGCTGCTCACCCATGCTGCGGACTCCACCGTGGGCAGTGACCGAGCCGCCTCCAGCAGCGCTCGGCGCATCGGAACCTGAATGCTGTCCTCGAATGTATCTCCCATGATGATACGATTCACCAAAAGAACATGGTCAGGCTCGTACCCAAGCCGTTCTGCACGGACCGCTCTCAGGCTCTGGACGAAGAGCACCGCGCCGACGAGCAGTGCTACAGAGACCGCTACTTGTACGACGAGGAGTGACGAACGAAGTCGACCGCCGTAGCTCCGCCCCGCTCGCAAGCCGCTCCTCAACACATGGAAAATGTCGATCCGTCCGGACAGCAATACGGCAATGAGTCCGACCACGATGCCACTCGTCATGGCGAGAGTCAGGGTAATCCAAAACGTGCGTCCATCGGTCAGCACGTCACTGGACGCCGCGACTGACGTGATCAGCAGTTCGCGCATTGCTGCTCCAATCCATTGTGCCAACAGCAATGCCGCAAATCCTCCAACGATCGCAAGAGCCACGCTCTCCGTCATGGATCGAATCAGAAGACGCGAACGCCGGGCACCTAGCGCCAATCGGACAGCGGTCTCGTGTCCACGCCGGGTCGCGCGAACCAAGAACAGGTGAGTCACGTTCGCGCAGGCGAGCAGTAGGACGCACGCGGCAACGACACTTAACCACAAAGCCGTGCGCGCTTCGAGAGATCGATTCGGACCGGCACCGGGGCGAACTGACGATACGGCCACGCGAGGCTGAGCACTCTCTAATGGAGGTAGGTTGGGATTGTCGCCAGAAGCCTCCGTCCAGCTTCGCCGAAAAGCCTGGCTGGCGTCAGTCTCGCTCACTTCCCGGCTGACATTCTGGGCTCTGCGTGCAAGCACGTTCACCCAACCCCACTTGTATGTGTTGAAGTATGTCAAGGCATCGCCGGTTCCCGTGCTCCCGGCGTAGGTTGTAATGGGGATGTAGACTGCTGGCGGGTTAGCATCGTTCACGCCATCAAAGCCCCGTGGAGCAACCCCGATAATAGTCGCCCGGATGTTCCCGATCTTTACTGTCTCACCAAGCACGTTCCGCCCGCCGAAGTCCGCCTGCCAAAGCCCGTTGGAAAGAACCGCTACGTCAGCACCTCTCGGTGTCACATCTTCGTCGGCACCGAAAAAACGGCCTAAAGCAGGTCGAGCTTCGAAGAAATCAAAAAACGACGCACTGACCGCGCCGACACGCCTTTCGTGTATCCCCTCGCCCTCCCCAACGGGAAGGTTGAGGTCATAGAAAGCGGCGAGTTGAGAGAAAGACGAACTCCACCTGCGCAGGTCGAGGTACCGAGCGTACTGGGTGGATGTAGTTGTGACCGTAGCCCCGCGATCCTGCCATTGCCAGTAAATGCGATGCACTGTCCCAGGATCGTTCAGATAAGATAGGGGCCGGAACATCAGCCGGTCCACGACATTGAACATGGTGGCGTTTGCGCCAACGCCGAGCGCAAGGGTGAGGATAACGGTCAAGGCAAAGCCGGGCGCCCGCCGGAGGCCCCGGAACGCATGTCCAACTTCCAGCGGAACCACATCAAATAATCGAGAGAACCACACCCACATTTGCCGATTCCATTCCGTTGATTGTGGAGACCAACTGGACGGCGAAATCGCGAAGATGCGTTGCGCCGTACACACCAAACACTCTCTAGACACGTTCACAACTTGAAGGGTTGCAGGGATGACTAGTACAACCTAGATGATACGGTGGAATACCAACCGAGACTCGGACCACAGGCTGCGGCACAGTGCCGGGGAATCCAGTGCGCGTGTTCATTCGGGTCGTGGGCCCACAAGCGGGGTATCGACCGCCCTCAGGTAAACCCACACCGTCACACTGACCGAGAATCAGTAGGTTGTCAGGGGATACGTCGCAGCGATCGGATGACATCGCATAAATGGTCTAGTCGAGCTGATCACTTGGCA
>CAYTDU010001059.1:0-2106 GCA_964436395.1 uncultured Gemmatimonadaceae bacterium
GGGCATTCCGAGCCACCTCACGAGCGAGGCAAAAGTGTCAACGTCGGGACGCCGCCCCTGAGCCATTCGTGTGAATGTCGAAGAACTGATTTCAAGCTGACTAGCGACATCGCGCCAACTCAGGGCGCTCCCCTTGCGTTTCTGGTCAAGGGCTGCGTACAACGAGCCAACATTAAGCGTGGTGTGTGCCATATGGGCCTCCATGATCTATTTCATTATAAAAACATTGTTCGACACTTGCAATAGTCGTGGGAATTGCTATAATCAAACACTGTTGCATTACCGGAACGGAAACGCAAGCCTCGAAACAATGGAGAAACAGACATGAGCGAAGGTAAACCAGACGGAACACCGGGCCATGGCCCACCTGACGAACCAGGAAAACCCGACCGGCCACCGGGGCCGCCACCACACGTACCCGGCCCGCCGAATCCGCCAAAACCCCCGCGCCCGAGGGAGGTGGGATGAAGCCAGCCACTCCCTGGTGGGATAAGTGGCCTGAGCGGTTGGAATACGAAACGCGGTCGCTAGAAGCATTGGGCATCGCATCGGAACGTGATGAAGAATCGTACCGTGCGGGCGTACTCAAACTGCGTCTAGAAGTACCTCAAGATGACGGCAGCCTCGATCTTGTTGTCGTTTATCCAGATTCGTTTCCGTATTTCCGCTGTGAGATATTTGCTCCGTCTCTGGACTTAGCTCACCATCAGAACCCGTTTGAAAAGAATCTCTGCCTCATGGGCAGACGTTCGCACTATTGGGACACCGGTATGTCAGCGGCTGACCTGATCCGCGACCGGCTGCCCTTGGTCCTGCGTGCGGGGCGGGCGGTTGATTTGGAGGAGGTTGTTGGACTTGAACAACAGCAAGCTGAACCTTTGGGTAATTACTACAGCTGCATTCCAGAAAGTATGGTAATCGTGCAGAGCGACTGGACCATTCCACGTCAGCACACATACGGCCGCTTCATAATCGGCACTCAAACACAAACCGACCGGCGACCCCAGGTCTGCCTTCGGGGGGCAGTCCTGGAAGTGCGGGATGCGGACAACAAGGTCCTGATCCAAGCGAACGAAGCGCTGAAGTTAGCGTATGCGGGCAAGAGTATCGAAGGTTGTTGGGTGCGAGTATCCGAGCCATATCGAGAGCGCAACCACGTGGAGATAATCAAGAACTTCACGAATCTGTATCCGTTCGCGGCTCAAGCTAGGCCAAATCATGTGGAAAACAACGGAAGTTCGGCGTGGCTTCAGGTTTGGGGGGTGGTCTTTCCGGAGGAAACGGGGTGGCGTGAAATGGGAGAGGGGTGGCTGTTTGTGTCGGCGCTGTACGACAAAAGACCGTCGGCGAGGCTTGTGAAGGTTCCGCGCCGCAAAGCAAAACGAAGGAGTCAGAAGTAGTTGAAGACAACGGCATTTTTTTACCGTACGGGACGTGCGGGACAGGTAGACGTTGCGGCAAGAGTACCTGAGCTTGCTCCGCTTCGACAGCAGGTTGTGGTGGTATTTGGATTGGGGGCGATCGGTGCTCCGACTGCTCTTGAATTGGCTCGTGCTGGCATCAAAACACTCCGCCTGGTAGACGGCGACTTCGTGGACCCGGCTACAATGGCACGCTGGCCGTACGGCTTTGAAATGGCTGGGCGGGCAAAAGTAGCTGCAATCGAAGAGGTAATTCGCAAGAATTACCCATTCACGAAGGTTGAAGCTGTCCCTCGCAGAATCGGATCCATCAGGAACCATAATGAAACGGAAGAATCGGAGCTTGAACTTGTAGAAAGGCTATGCGGAGGCGCATCGCTGATCGTAGACGCGACGGCAGAGGTAGGTGTCCAACATTTCCTTTCAGACACTGCTGCTGAGTTTGGGGTCGGCTATCTTGGAATTGATGCGAGTCCAGGCGCTTGGGGCGGCAGGATCTGTCGAATTCGGCCACAGCACACGAAGGGCTGTTGGATGTGTTATCGAGCGAGCCTGTTGGATGGCACAATTAAGAATCCACCCGAAGCCGTAGAGGACGACATTCAACCGCCCGGTTGTGGAGATCCGACCTTCACTGGAGCTTGTTTCATCGCGCCGGGGATCAATTCGTCGACCACCGCTGGCG
>CAYTDU010001060.1:0-2105 GCA_964436395.1 uncultured Gemmatimonadaceae bacterium
TGACTCCGGATTGGACTTGATTTCTGGACACAGACGGTTGCACCAATTGGGCTCTCCGGTTACACCCGTTCCGGATGCATCGTAAACTGTGCAGTTGATGTGGAATCGGTCAAAGAGCTCCTTTTCGAACTGGGCCCATTCTTCCCTCGACAGGATATCGGTCAGCTTCATCAGCGATTTTCTCCATGCGTGAAACACATTGTCTATTATGTCGATAGACCGTCATACGTCGCTCGTCATGATGAACAGAGGGTGCCTAACGAACGTTTTGTACTTGGGCCGTAGTCTCTCCTCGTTGTAGTACCTATGTACGTCGACCGTCTTCCTTCGCCCGGTGACGACATCGATCGGCACGCTGTCGTAGACGCCATTACGCACGCTTACTAGGCGCCCAGCGATACCGGATTCAATCAAGTCGAATGCGAGGTTGCCGAACGCCATCGGCACGATAGAGTCGAGAGCGTCTGGATGGCCGCAGCGAACCATGTACCCCAACCTTTGGCTGACGACGTTGATGCTGCGGCCGTCAGCATACTCTGAAGAACGAGTCTTGAGGGCCTCGGCCACGCGGTCACCTATTCCGCCGAGCTTGCGGTGACCGTACTGGTCCCTCTCCTCACTCTCGAAACTCATCTGGCTACCCAGCATGGTCGCTCCTTCCGACACCAGGACCACGGCGTAACGGTCTGGGTTCCTGGATCGATCGCGCGCCAGTAGCTCTACGAGATGATCGATGTCGAACGGGTGCTCCGGAATTACACAGCGATTCGCAGCGCCCGCCATTGCGGGCAGCAATGCCGTGTATCCGGAGTACCGACCGAAGACCTCGAGCACCAGGAACCGCTGGTGCGACCCAGCCGTGGTGGTGAGGGCTTCCGCCAGCTCGATTGTCCTGGTGACCGCAGTGCTGAATCCTATGCAGTAGTCGGTTCCTGCGACGTCGTTGTCCATCGTTTTAGGGATCGCAACCACTTTGACGCCTTCTCTGTGGAGGCGGTCCGCGTAGGTCAGCGTGTCGTCGCCGCCGATTGGTATCAGAGTGTCGATGCCGAGAAACTCCAGGTTCTGCAGCACCTCCGTAGTGACGTCGTTGATATCGTCCGTGAATTTATCGGCCAGGTGCGCCGGAACGCTGCCCTTCGGCAGATGACTCGGCCTCGTACGAGAGGTGAAAAGCATCGTACCGCCGGAGCGGGCTGTGCGGTGCACGATATCATAGTCGAGCGTCTGGTAATGTTCGCTGTTGTCCGCGTCACGATCGCGAACCATGTTGACGAGTCCCGCCCAGCCTGAGCGAATACCGATGACCTTGTAGCCTTCCTGTTTCGCTCTAATGGTCAACGCGCGAATGGCCGGATTGAGTCCAGGTACGTCGCCACCGCCTGTAAGAATGCCGATACAACCTTTCGACTCTCTCACGCTAGTGTCTCCGTCAGAAGTTGGAACCACGCAGGCGCCCCTCCAGACTGCGGGGCTTAGTTCTGCTGACTGATTCCGCAACTGGAGCTTGCGCCTCACCGGAACGCTGTGCGGCGACCCTGAAACAGTCAGTCGCTGTGCCAGGTGTTACTGCTACGAGTAAATGTGTGGGGAGTGGATTTGGTCGAATATGCGTGTTTATGCCTACTCGAATGCGAGAAACCCGTATTTGACCGGGCTGCAGTGATCTCCCATGTCCTTGACTCCGGTGAAATGGTGGCCGATTCTCATGGCCACCACCTGATAAACCACTGCACACAAGAAGGCTTCGAGAATCAGAGTCTCGTCGCCGAAAAGAAAAGAACCTACTGCAACGCTCAGGACGATCAGCACCGGTACAATCAGATACCAGAAAATGCTCGAGCGTTTCCCAGGCAGGGGTTCAATCATGGTCAGTTCTTCGCCGCTCATGGGAGTGGCTCCGTCTCTCAGCACCTTGCCCTCGGTCAGGGCCCGCTGCTCGGCTTTGCGCATTGGCCCGAAATGAGGCAACAACGCGTAGGCATACAGGCCGGTCATGATCACCGCAAACCAAGCGTAGAAATTGAACCCGATGGATCGAACGAACACCTGCATTCCAGCCTGGGTGGAATCGATGGGGCCATAACCACTCAGCAGACTGGCGA
>CAYTDU010001061.1:0-2101 GCA_964436395.1 uncultured Gemmatimonadaceae bacterium
GGACAGATTGGACGGATGGAGCGCGCACTACCTTTAGCTGCGCCATCGTTCTCAGGGGAGGTGTAGAGCAGATGGACAAGGCAAGACTGTTCAAAGCCCTGGCGGACGAGGAGCCATCCGCCACTTCAGTGTTCTCATTTCTTTCAGTGCATCAGTGATTCTAGCCTCCCACCCTCAGCGACCTCAGTTGCTTCAGCGCATCAGCGGTTCCACCTTTTGTCAGTGCTGGAACCTCTTGAGAGCCCCCAACATCTCACTTGGGCTGAAGCCCTCCTCGGCGATGGTAACGATTCTCTGTAAGGCGAGAAATAACCCGATAATACAGATTTTCTGAAAGACTTGTTTCGAGGCAGAATCAGCAAAGAAGCTCACCGCATAGGAAAAAACTGCCACCTGAATCACCGCCAGATCCGTATAGAAAAACCTGGTTGGGATCCGTGGTTTGAGTTCAAAGTGAAAGATCATGGTAAAGAGATACAGAACACCGATCACGGTTCCCACACCCAGGGAATGGATGAAGTGGTTGATGTTATTGGGGTATAGCGAGACCACAAAGCCAATCGCGCCCAGAAGGGCCAGCCATCGCTTAATGGCTTGATTGCGGAAGTTTTGATTCTCTGCATAACGAGAGCTGATTCTGAGCATGATACAGCTCTCGATGATCATACCGACGGAGAATATCACCCTGGAACTCAGATTGCAGTGCCCCTGTCTGGTAACGGTATCACCCAAGTCACTAAACGCATGCTGCTAGAACAGGAAACGTTCTCCAAAGAAGAGCACCGCTAATCCAAACGTGGCAAAAAGAATCAGGGACAAGAGAGAAAACAGCGCACTGATAGAATGATCGTACGAAGGTGAAGGACTCTTTCTACGTTTCATTCTTCTGGCTTCACAAAACCACGAATGATTCCAGCCTTCCATACACCTCAACACCATCGCTACCGCTCCTCATCCTTCCACCGCACGATGGGGAACGTGTCTGGGATGTAGGCCAGCACGTCCACTTCGGCGTGCAGACTGCGCGGCGCTCCTCGTCCCGGACGGGGGTACGGGCGTCGCCCCCTCGGGTCAGGCCGGCAGCGGGCTGGTGTGCACCGGTGCGGACCTGGGAGACGCCCAGGGTGTGGATCTCGCGTGGATAGCATCCCAGCGCTCGATCAGCAACTCCCGCGCGGCGGAGATCAGCCCGCCCGAGGTGCTAATGTGGGTTGGGGTGAGCGCATCGGATGCTCATTTCATTCGGACCAGGATGACCGTGTTACAGCTTGCATATTGTCATAGAGCGCGATTTGCATTATAATCAGTCTGGGTCTGCCGTGAAAGCGCAGCGACTGTTGACTTCCGACTCGGAGGCGAAAAGTGAGTCCACAAACGGTTACCATTCATTTGCCTGAAGTGTTTTACGAACGTATGCGGCACGCGGCACGAATGCAGCAGCGTTCTCTTGAAAAGTTCCTGCTCGATGCTGCGATCACCGGCACGCCTCTGCTCGACGATCTGCCGCCGGAACTGACCGACGAGATGGCGGCCCTGGTTTTGTTGAACGACGCCGGTCTGTGGCGCGTTGCTCGCCGGACGCTCTCCTCGGAAAAGCAGGAGCAACTGGACACGTTGCTGGAGAAAAGGGGACGCGGCGAGCTGCCCTCGGAAGAGCAGCCGATCCTCGACGAGTTACTGTCCGAGTATGAGCACGTCATCCTGGCACGTGCCCATGCTGCGGTGTTGCTTAAACAGCGCGGGTACGACGTATCCGATCCCTCTGTTGTAAATAAGCCTGCCGAATGAGCCGCACGTTCATCCCCAAGGCAGTGCGCGAGCGTGTGGCAGCCGAGGCCGGGTATCGGTGCCGCTATTGTCAGACGCAGCAAGCAGTCGTCGGTATGCCGCTTCATATCGATCACATCATCCCTGAAGCGGCCGGCGGCTCCTCAGAGATTGAGAACCTCTGGCTGGCTTGTCCCCTGTGCAACAATTACAAAGGTACACAGACACACGCAACGGACCCGGTGAGCGGCGAACGGGTTCCGCTGTTCAATCCCCGTGCCCAGGACTGGCACGTCCATTTCCGTTGGACCGACGACGGCACCGAGATTGTCGG
>CAYTDU010001062.1:0-2100 GCA_964436395.1 uncultured Gemmatimonadaceae bacterium
CTTGACCGGAGAGAGAAAAAAACGAGATGCTATCTAGTTAAAAGCCAAACACGAGAGGGGCGCTTGGCGCCCCACTTCCCCGGACGATGGATTGGCAGATTTGTGACCATTTCAGCTACGTCCTGTACCGCTCCCGGCTCACGAGATACCCAGGTGATGTTTCTCGGTGCACGGAACCGTGACTAACTTTGGACCATCCCGATATTTTGTGTCCGCCGGTTATTAGAGTCGTCCGGCCCATTCCACCCGCTCGGGGGAGATATGCAATCGAGAATAGCGATCCCTGACGACCCGATTTCGCGTTTCAAGTCCATTTACCAAGCCTTGGAGAAAGACCGACGCTGGTGGCGAGGTTCCGCTCGCCTGCGATATGCGGCTATGGCAGCCGTTTGCACGGAGGGCTCTCCAGCTACTATCGCGATGGGGATTCGCGGCATCGACAGGGAGCTCAAAGATGCCTCGCCGTGGAACATGGATGTCGGGAGTTACATTCGTTTCATCATCGGATCGATACTGTATCAGAACGGAGACACCGCCAAGAGCTTCATCAAGGAAGTCGAGCGGGTACGAAAGATGTTCCGTACTGAGAAGCTACGCCGAGCGCTCTCCATGGAGATGATGGCGGTGCTAGTGTTGAGGATCCAGGCCGGGGGAGGCACTATCTCACCGCAGACGGTGCGGAGATTTCGCGAGATCTACGACGAGATGAAACAACACCATCGCTGGCTCACCGGCCCCGATGACTTCCCCGCTTGCGCGATCCTAACCGGCCAGGAGGGATCGCCAAAAGCCATAGGGGACAAGACCGAGCAACTCTTCTCCGCGTTGCGGGCGCGAAAATTCCCGAACAGTAACCCGTTGCAGACCGCCGCCAACCTGCTGTTTCTGGCTGATGGAACCCCGGAGCAGCTCGCCGACAAGATGGCCAAACTCAAGACCGAGTTCCGTTCGAGAAAGTTGCGGATTTCTCAGATGAACTTCGACGAGTTGGCGATCCTCTCATTCTTGGAACAATCCCCGGAGAGGATCGTGGCCGACGTCGTGGCCAACCGCGAGAATCTCAAAAAGATTAGGCCACGGTTTGATCAAGGTACGCTTTTCAATGCTTCAGTCGGCATGACCTTCGTGAAGATGTTTGATGCCAATAGTGACATGGTATCGATGAGTCGAGCCAAGACGGTGATCGATGTTCAAGCAGTAATCGCGGCTCAGCAAGCTGCGGCTGCCGCCGCGGCCGCAGCGGCGGCAGCTACATGAGCCGGTGAAGGTTGTGGAAATGCCCCCAGTTGCTAAAGAAGTCACGACGACGGCGATACAGATCGTGAGGCATGGAGGACCTGATGTGCTGGTTGAGCGTGAGGTCACGCTCAAAAATCCGGCCCCCGACGAAGTGCATTTACGCGTTCTCGCTGCCGGGGTGAATTTCGCAGACCTGCTAATGCGAGCTGGACTCTACGGCACAGTTCCGCCAATGCCATACAGCCCCGGGTTCGAGATCGCGGGCGAGGTTGTACAGGTAGGTCCCGCTGTTGCCGATTGGAATGTGGGAGACCGCGCCGTCGCGATCGCCCGACACGGCGGATACGCCCGTGACCTCGTCTTGCCATCGAATCATCTGTTCAGATATCCAGAATCGCTGGCCCCTGAGGAAGCAGCGGCGACACCCGTGGTGTTCCTCACGGCCTGGGTATGTCTTTTCAACACTGGGCATGTAAGCCCGGGTGAGACAGCGCTTGTTCTCGGTGCCGGTGGCGGCGTAGGTACTGCCGCAGTTCAACTGGCTAAGAGACAGGGGCTACGCGTGGTCGGTACTGCTGGGGACGAACGTAAACGCAAGTTCGTGACCGATGAATTGGGTGCCGCGGCGTGTTTTGATTCCCGCAGGGAATGGGAGGACGATGTCCAGAAGCTCGTCGGCCGGCGCGGTATCGACATCGCTCTCGACCCTGTGGGAGGCAAGGCGACAGAGTCATGCAAACGGTTGCTCGCTCCCTTGGGCCGCCTTGTGTTCTATGGTATGAGCGAAGCCATGCCGAGCAGGAAACGCAGCTGGCCGGCCGCGGCTTTAGCGTGGCTCAAGACTCCTCGGATTCATCCACT
>CAYTDU010001063.1:0-2083 GCA_964436395.1 uncultured Gemmatimonadaceae bacterium
GTCGGCAAGGATTATGACGGTTTTTTCTGCGGACAGGATTGTGATCGCCGCCGAGGTGGAGTTCGTGATATCGACTCCTTTCAGGATGAGCCTGACAATGTCTTCATCATCGGTATCTACGACTACCTGCCCGTCAGACAGCGATCCGCTGATGTCGTACGTGCCGGCGGAAAGAATGGTTACAGTGCTGCCCTCAACGTGAACGTGGTCGGAATTGGCGACAATCTGATCGCCCTCCAGCTCGATCGATATCACATCGGCATTATCCCATATGTAGTCGCCTTCATCCTCGTGGTCCGCCTTGTTCGCAGACAACGCGTGGGCGACGGTGAAAAACGAGGTATTGCCGCCATCTCCAATCGGTTCGACACTATCCATGTCTTCGGCACCTGTCGTGTCGCTACACGCGCACGCCCATATCAGAACCACGCAGATCAATGGAAACGCTATTGCCCTTTTCATTTTCGAGTTCCTACCTCAGTGACGCTTCAATTCGTGTTAGAACTGCTCTTCGACGAAGAACAGATTCACTCCTCTGATCCCCTCTGCTCGCCGCAGCTCTCTCACGAACTCGCCGCTCTTTTCCCGGTTCTTCAGCTTGACATAATAGGAGATCTACAAGTCATCTCGCCCCTCTTACAGCGTCTTGACGTTGATTAGGCTAAACCGTCTGCGGTGTTTTTCTATGACAGGCGCGTGTGCGGGATCGTTAGTGCCGTTGGGCGAGAAAAAACTGGAGCATGAAGTCTTCGCGTCGTGGAACCGCAACAGCCGTTAGAGAGAAAGCGAGAAGAACTACTCCGATGAACAGCGTCCGAACGATCGCTATCTTGCGGTACCCCGCGCCGGCCGCCATGCCGGTGGCAAGCGCGAAGAAGATGTACATGATATCCTGCGTATCCTTTCGCTGCTGACTGAGAACGACCTCTATATCGACCTTCTTCCCCAACGGGAGTTTCTCGGGTACGCAAACGAGCCCGGCGAGATACGCGACGAGGTCCTCGCCCACGCGCGCAAGCACAAAGGTTTCGTGTGTGCCATAGACGAGATACAGAAGATCCCGCGGCTGCTCGACGAGGTTCATGAGCTGATCGAGTCTCGTCGAATCCGCTTTTTCCTGACCGGATCCAGTGCTCGCAAATTGCGTCGCGGAAACGCGAACTTGCTTGCGGGTCGCGCATACACCTATCGGCTCTTCCCGCTCACCTGCACCGAACTCGGAAGCAATTTCGATCTCGAGCGGGCGCTGCGTGTGGGCTGCCTGCCCGTGCTTTGGGAGTCGTCAGAAGAAGATCCTCGGGGATACATTCCTCGCCTTCAGGATTCGTCCCTGGAGGAAGAGTGCGCGCAAGCGGTTGGTGGCTCACGCTCGGTATTACTTCTTCGATACAGGGGTGACCAATTCTCTCGCTCACACGCTGGGCAGAGAATTGAACCCTGCAACTCGCGGCAGGAGATTCGAACAGCTTGTGATCACACAAATTCTGGCGGCAATCGAGTACGGTCGCCTCGGTCACCAATTGTGGTATTGGCGCACAAACACAGGTGCCGAAGTCGATCTACTCATCTGCCGAGGGCAGCGAATCCTCGCTGCAGTAGAGATCAAGTCCTCACGCCGACCGGGAAGCGAACCACTGTCAGGATTGAGGAGTTTCCGTACCGAGCACCCCCGAGTCCCGGCTTTTGTGCTGGGGATTGGGATACGCGAGCGATTGCTCGGTGAGAACACGACTGCGATGAGCTGGGATCGGTTCATCAACGATATTCTGCCTACTCTCTGACCGAAAACTGCGCCGGCCAGCACGGCGTTGCGACTCCCGATCAGCCTAACCGCAGCGCATCTGATGCGACAGGAATTTCCATAGCCCGACAGATCGCTGCACGCCCACGGAGTTCTCGGGCACGCTACCGCATTCAGAGCCCTGATATCTCTTGGCGTCATGTAGTGGTACGCTTGATCAACTCGTTGCTGAGTTCCTTCAAACAGTCATGGTGTGCGCGGAGTCGCTCGTGAATCTGGTTTGCTAGCTTTTCATCGTAAGTGTGAACCGTCAGGTTCCGGTCTTCGATCATCGCGATCACC
>CAYTDU010001064.1:0-2080 GCA_964436395.1 uncultured Gemmatimonadaceae bacterium
ACCTCCTCGGACGGCGGCATGTCGGGGTTTCCCATGTCCAAGCGAATGACCTCCAATCCCTTGTCTTGGGCCGCTTTCACGTGCGTTGCCCACCGGGCAAAAGGATAGGACGGGACGTTGGACAGCCGTTTAGCGCATTTCACGTTGATTCCTCCTTGTCTGTCAAATGATCGAGCAATGCGGTGAGGCCCAACACGTAACTGTGCCAGCCGAATCCACTGATCTGGCCCACGCAAACCGGTGCAATGAGCGAGCGGCGGCGGAATCGCTCGCGGGCGTGGATATTCGATAGATGAACCTCAACAGTGGGGAGTGCCACAGCGGCAATGGCGTCCCGCAGGGCGATGCTCGTATGAGTGTAGGCACCGGGATTGATGAGAACACCGTCGGCCCAATCCATCACTTCATGTAGGGCATCCATCAGCACGCCCTCGTGGTTGGATTGTACAATGCGAAGTTCCGCCCCGCGCCCGGCAGCGGCTTCCCGCAGCGCCGCGTTGATCTCTTGATGCGGCATACGGCCGTACAAGTTCGGCTCCCTTCGCCCCAACAGATTGAGATTGGGGCCGTGCAGCACCAATACCTTGAGACTGTTGTCAGTCATTTGTTTCACCTCGCGCCCAGGCTGCGTAACACGGATTTTACCAGAGAAGGGGGTATGTCTTCGACTGTCTCCACTTCGCTGATCGTACGAGGTAGCACCCAACGAAGCGCGTCGCCGCACTTCTT
The DNA here is from genome assembly GCA_964436395.1 of uncultured Gemmatimonadaceae bacterium. Lineage (GTDB taxonomy): Bacteria > Gemmatimonadota > Gemmatimonadetes > Gemmatimonadales > GWC2-71-9 > JBDGYW01. The sequence goes on from CAYTDU010001064.1 coordinate 730, forward strand.
CTTGTCGTGGGTCATTGCCGACCAGATGGCTTCTGCATCAAGCGGTGGGCAATGCACCGGCAGCTCCCAGGTCGTCAGTATTGCCTCGATTCTTTCGACGAGCGACTGTTCGGCCCAATCCAGCTCAGCGGCAATCCGGGCTGCAACTGCCATCCCGATACTCACCGCTTCGCCGTGACGCATGTTGAAGTCACTCAACCGCTCCAGGCCGTGGCCCACGGTGTGACCGAGATTGAGCACGGCACGGCGGCCCTTCTCAAATGGGTCCTCCTCGACCACGGCGATCTTGACTCGCAGTGCTTGTGCAATGCGGTTTGCCCCTTGTTGACTCCACCACGAAGGAAGCTCAGCTTCACCAGCCTCCAATTCCAGCTCCGCAAAGAGGTCCGAATCACCGATCACCCCGTGTTTGATGACCTCAGCCAGGCCACAGCGCATCTCTGCGTCGGGAAGCGTTGCCATCACGGACGGATCGATGACCACCAGCTGGGGTTGATTGAACGCACCGACAAGGTTCTTCCCTGTGGGAAGATCGACCCCGGTCTTGCCCCCCACACTGGCGTCCACCATTGCCAGAAGCGTGGTCGGCACTTGGACGAGACGGACACCGCGCATGTAGGTTGCTGCGGCAAAGCCTGCGACATCGCCGGTTACCCCACCCCCGAGGGCCAACACAACACCGGTACGATCCAACCTACCGTCAAGGAACTGCTCGTAGAGGCTTTCAACCGTAGCCAGGGTCTTATACTGCTCGCCGTCGGGGATGGAGCAGGGAAAGGGCCGAAGGCTCGCAGATCGGAGAGAATCCATGACTCGCGTGCTGTAGAGCGAACCGACAACTGGATTCGACACCACAGCAATGCGAGTGCCTTCAATTGCGCCGCCAGCACGCAGCGCTCCGCCGATGTGCGATAGCAGGCCGTTGCCGATGTGAACGGGATACTCGCCGTCGGGATGGTGAACCGGAAGGGTGATGACGCCGGCTATCTCGATCACGCGTGTGGCCACTTCCTCAATGGAGAGGACACTGGTCTCGATCTGCCAGGGAATGGCTGCGTAGGCCGCGTGTCTTTTCGCCAACAATCGCTCGATCTCGCCGCAGCGGTCGGCAACATTGAGCAACGGCCGATGTGGGTTTCTGCTGACGCGGCGAGTGATCTCATCGACGTTACAGCTCAGACAGACGACAGTTCCGCTTGCCATCATCCGCTTCCGATTGGTGGGATCGACCAGCGTCCCGCCGCCGGTAGCAATCACCAATTCCCGTTGTGCGCACAATTCCTCGCACAGTGCGTCTTCCATTCCTCGGAACGTGGATTCTCCGTCTTCGGCGAAGAGGTCGTGGATCGAC
>CAYTDU010001065.1:0-2078 GCA_964436395.1 uncultured Gemmatimonadaceae bacterium
TCGAACTCGCAGCGAGCGATTACAGATTTTTGGGAATAGATGCGCCGGTGCGCCAATCCGGTAATCTGCAGGGCAGCGCGGGAATCAAGCTCGAGGGTCCCTCAGGTACCATTGATCTGGAAGAGGGAGCGATAGTCGCCGCCCGCCACCTCCATCTCTCGCCAAGCTGTGCCGAACAGTTGGGTTTGGTTGACGGCGATCGAGTCGACCTCATTCTGGGAGAAGGTGACCGGCGGTGCACGTTGGAACAGGTCGTGGTGAGGGCAGGGGAGCAGCACGCCACGGAACTGCATATCGATACTGACGAAGCCAACGCATTCGGCGTGACTACCGGGTGCACGGTGTCTGTCGTCGGGCGTGCGAGGGACGCCGAGAGTTCAGTAGACCCAGAGCCTAGTCGATGCCTGGTGACAGAGCGAGAGGTGGGGCAAATGGCCGCTGCCGGCCGTACTTTGGGCCACTCTCGTGAATACATCATCACACCGGCGGCGATTGATCGAGCGAAGGCGCTGGGAATATGGCGAGTGCACAAATGAACCTTGACGGTGTGAGCTCCACTGAGTTTCGGGTGCGTTATGCCGAGACGGATCAAATGGGATACGCTCACCATTCCAACTATTTGGTTTGGTGCGAACAGGCGAGAACCGACCATATGCGCGGTTTGGGGGTAGGATACAAGGAACTTGAGGAGAGTGGCCTCTTGCTTCCGGTCGTCGATGCCAAATTGCGCTACAAGTCTGCTGCGCGATACGACGACCTTTTATCGGTCAGCTGTTGGGTCCGTGAGAAAAACAGCAGGAGAGTTATCTTCGGCTATGCGGTCCATCGAGTTGAGGACAATCGCTTGTTGGCCACAGCCCAAACTTCATTAATGGCTATAGACTCCGACCATGAGCGCACGACTATTCCAGAGTCAGTTCGGGACGCACTCGTTGTGGTCCCGGATCCTGTGCGTATGTAGCGCCATCGTTGTTCTGGCGAACCCTGCGTTCGCGCTCGCACAGGATCAAGCTGTGGTGGATGCTATCGCAAGCGTTCTTGCGGTTGAGGATGCTCGAGTATTCGACGCCGCCGTACTGGGGGCTGCGGCAAACCATCCTGAACCAATGGTACGGCGCCGAGCAGCATTGGCGCTTGGGCGCATTGCAGACTCAGCGGGCACTCAGCTCCTTCTGGAGCTTCTCAAAGATCATACACCGGCGGTACGTCAGGACGCGGCCTTCTCGCTAGGTCTCGTGCGAGATCCATCTTCCATGGATCCATTGCGTGAATTGGTCTTATCCACTGCACCGAGCGAGCAAGGTTTTGAGCATAGAGAAGCCGTGACTGCCATTGCCAGAATACACCAAGCCGATGGCGCGGACTTCTACGAAGAATTGCTCGTGCGGTGGGTCGGGCGTGCAATCGCGGGTGAGGAAGTACCCGGCACCGTGACCAGGGCTCTGGTTGAGGCTTGGAGGTTGGGCGGGTATGCACCGGTAGACGTCCTCGCACAATTCGCCGAGGCGCAGGACCGGTCCGCGCGTATCGCGTCGCTCTATTCTTTGATGCGTCTGCAGGCGCCGGCGGGGGCAAATGCTTTCGTAAGGTCACTCGAGGACAGCGACCGATACTCCCGCGCCATCGCGGTGAGGGCGCTCACCGCCTCGTATGCTGACTCAGCGGGGTTGGACAGGAACGGAACTGCCCGGCGCATTGTCATGCTCGTCGAGGACGCAGATCCGCACGTTCGCATTCACGCGCTTCGGTCCCTCGGGACATACGCGGATCCCTCTTACGTCAGCGCTGCCGCAAACGGACTCTCCGACAGCGATCCCAACGCGCGAGTTCAGGCTCTAACGACATTGGGCCAGTTGGGTGGGGTAGACGCTGAACGTCTGCTCATGAGCAACCTCAGTCGAGGTACTTTTGCCGAGCGAAGACAAGCCCTGTTGGGGTTGGCGCGCATTGCGCGTGATACCGCATTGGTCCGCTGCGCCGGGTGGATCATCAGTGACGAATGGGTTACTCGCCTGGCGGGAATCGAGGCTCTTGGGATAGTAGGTGGAGACACCGCGCGGTCTTGGCTTGTGGATCTC
>CAYTDU010001066.1:0-2076 GCA_964436395.1 uncultured Gemmatimonadaceae bacterium
AAGCAACCAAAACCAACTAAAACATTGACAACTGGTCTTATTTAGTCTATAATTGTCCTATCATGTTCAGTGTATTCATTTATGACCTATAAACTAGCTCCGTACAAGGAGGGTTTGCTATGCCTTTAACCAGAGATGTGCTCACTCCCCAGGAAGTGGCTGAATACTTGCAGCTTGCTCCTGATACCGTTTACCGATACATCAGGGAGGGCAAGCTTGTGGCCTCCAAGTTGGGCCGCCAGTATCGTATACCCAAGAAGAACGTCGAGCTTTTTCTCCTGGTCACCTCCGTCGCTGGGGATGCACGAATGCGCACGTTCTCCAGACAGCAGGTTGCGGAGTGGTTAGAAGAAGATCGCATCGATGAAGAGACTCAATCTATGGGCCAAGAGCTCTTGACAGAGCTTCAAAACAGGCCATCATGAAGGTCACGCGCCGCACCACTCTTTTCTTCGATGCCTCGGTGCTGGTGGCCGGTGCCCATTCCCCGGAAGGGGGCTCCGCTCTTATCCTCGAAGCCTGTAAACTGGGTGGGTTCGTCGCTCAGATCACCTTCCTTGTTATTCTGGAATCTCTTCACGCGCTGGAAAGGGACTTTCCCCAGCGATCTTTGACACGTTTCTATCGCTATCTTGTCGAGATAGATTGGGAGCTCCTGCGTGTACCCCCGGAGGAGAAGCTTCAAGGGTACGTCTCCCTTATCCACCCCAAGGATCTCCACGTGTTGGCGGCCGCGGTGGAGGGTAGAAGCCAGTTCCTACTTACGCTTGATCGTAAGCACATCTTGGCTGCTGCGGAGGCGATCAACGAAGCCAATCTTCCCATCCACATCCTCACGCCAGGTGATTTCATCCAGCGGTACTATTCCCTGCACGATGAGTATTCTGCCCTGCCACCTCGGAGGGGGTAGAGGGTTTGGGGGAGGCAGGGGCAGGCGGAGGAGTTGATACCGAGGGTGCGGGTCGCGTGATGCGTGAGGCGTGAGCGTGTTGCGTGTCTCGCGAAGCGTGAAACCTGGGACCTGGAACCTGAAACATCCCGCACTGCGGGTTCGCAGACAGGAGAAATCATCGTGACAAACGAACCCCCCTGGTGGCAATCCGCCATCATCTACCAGATCTACCCGCGCTCGTATCAGGACACCGACGGCGACGGCGTCGGCGATCTGCCGGGCGTCGTGCGGCGGCTGGACTACGTGCACAGCCTGAACGTCGATGCGATCTGGCTCTCGCCCATCTACCCCTCGCCGATGCACGATTTCGGCTACGACGTGGCCGATTACACCGACGTCCACCCGATGTTCGGCACGATGGACGACTTCGACCGGCTGTTGGCCGAGACGCACGCGCGGGGGTTGAAGCTGCTGCTCGACCTGGTGCCCAACCACACCTCCGACGAGCATCCGTGGTTTGTGGAGAGCCGCAGCAGCCGCGACAACCCGAAGCGCGGTTGGTACATGTGGCGCGACCCGGCGCCCGATGGCGGACCGCCCAACAACTGGCTCAGTTTCTTCGGCGGCCCGGCCTGGACCTTCGACGAGCGGACGGGGCAGTACTACCTGCACCAGTTCGTCACCCAGCAGCCCGAGCTCAACTATCGCAACCCCGCGGTCCTGGCTGGGGTGCTGGACGTGATGCGCTTCTGGCTCGACAAGGGCGTGGACGGCTTTCGCGTCGACGTGATCTTTCTCATGCTCAAGGACGAGCGGTTCCGCGACGAACCGCCGAATCCCGACTGGGACGGCGTGGATCCCCACGAGCGGCTGCGGCACATCCATACGTGCAACCTGCCGGGCGTGCACGGCGTCATCCGCCGCATGCGGGCGACGCTCGACGAGTACGGCGAGCGGGTGATGGTGGGCGAGTTGTACTTGCCGAACGAGGAGCTGGCGACGTACTACGGCCGGGATCTCGACGAGTGCCACTTGCCCTTCAACTTCCAGTTGATCGACCTGGATTGGGACGCCCGGGTCGTCCGGCGGGCGGTGGATGCGTACGAGGCGGCGCTGCCGCCGGGTGGCTGGCCCAACTGGGTGCTGGGCAACCACGACCGGCACCGCGTCGCCAGCCGGCTGGG
>CAYTDU010001067.1:0-2075 GCA_964436395.1 uncultured Gemmatimonadaceae bacterium
ACTCGCCAGCTTCTTCCAAGCCGCCTTCCAAGCAATGATGAAGATGACACGATTCGTGGTTTGGACCGCACCTGTAGGCGTCTTCGGGATCAACGCAGTGATCGTCGCCACCACCGGTTTTGATGCCTTCCGGTCACTGGGGTTCTACTTCGGTTTGGTGCTGGTTGGACTGACCATTCACGCCACCATAACTCTGCCATTGATCGTATACCTCGTAACACGCCGTAACCCATACAGGCATTACAAGGGGATGCCTTCGGCGTTGGTCACGGCCTTCTCGACCTGCTCGACAATCGTGACTCTGCCACTCACAATGGAAGCAGTCACAGAGAATTCCAGAGTTTCCGAGAAGATTTCGTCATTCGTGCTCCCGATTGGCGCCACGGTCAACATGGACGGAACCGCGCTGTACGAATGCGTGGCCGTGATCTTCATCGCACAGGTCTACGGAATAGCCCTGTCTTTCGATCAGCAACTCGTGATCGTGTTCACGGCATTGCTCGCATCGATAGGAGCGGCAAGCGTTCCAATGTCGGGGTTGGTGATGATGTCGATCATCCTGAGCGCGGTAGGGCTCCCGTTGGAAGGTGTCGCCATAATCCTGGCAGTGGACAGGATATTGGACATGTTTCGCACAATGGTCAACGTGTTGAGCGATTCGTGCGGTGCTGTTGTCGTTGCAAGACTCGATGGTGAGGACGTGCTGAGGCCTCACGAATAGACAACGACATCGAACCTCGAAGATTCGCGAAGAGTCATCGCGCCAGCACTGGTTCCCACAGACTCTTGGCAGCCTTATCGGCACTCGGGCACGAGTCGGATAGCAACGCGACCGTGCCGAGGGAGATCACCGATGCGCGCGTCGGGGCCATGCCTCTCATCAACACGAACTTGGCGAGGAGATCCAGACTCGTCTCCGCCCGCGGTCGCGTGGTTGCCCTCTGAAAGCTGTCCTCCTGCACCCACGGAGCATCCGTGCTTCTCGGTGTGTTGAGCAAGATCGTTGGATTCATCATTTCTTCGCCTCTCGTCATCAATAGCCACTATGTCGAAATGGTCAGTATCCATTGCGTTACAGGCTCATGCTGGTACCGCGACTCCGCGCAGTTCCACCGCTGATCGCGTCCGGTAGAGATCGCGCAGCGCACGAACACACTCTGGATCGAACTGAGACCCGGCGTGGTCTGTCAGCTCGGCTAGCGCAGTATCCAGCGACAAAGCGATTCGGTATGGTCGAGTACTGGTCATTGCGTCAAAAGCATCCGCCACGGCGACGATTCTCGCCGCCAAAGGAATTTGCGCCCCTCTCATGTGATGTGGCGCGCCACATCCGTCATAACGTGTGTGGTGCCAACGCACTGCCGCCGTGATGGGACTACCCTGTGGCACGAGTTGGGCGACCATTCCCTCTCCTATGATGGGGTGCTCCATGACGCGGAGATACTCATTGCAGGTCAATTGGCCAGCTTTCCTCAGGAGTTCCAACGGCACTCCTATCTTTCCGATGTCGTGTAGTTCGCCCGCGCAACGGATTAGTGAGATCTGGTCTTCAGCCATGCCCAATACGCGCGCTATGCCGCCTGCAAACGCGCCAACGCGCAGAGAGTGATTCCACGTGTAGGGGTCTTTTGCCCTTAGTGCCGCCGACAGCGACTTGAACGGGGATACTTCGTCATCACGCTGTTTGGACATGGGCACTGAACCCAACAGCGCCAGTTTTCGAGGACCGGACGTAACCGGACCAGCTGCTCGCACTCCAATCTTCTTGCTACCCCACCGACGTCGTCGTCCCTTGATTGGGCGAGATTCCGTCAGTGTTGAGAGGCTGGTGCAACGCTCCCGTTCGATCGCCGTTTTTGATGGCTGAATCACGCTATGGGCTCCTTTTTTCCAGTCGCCTAATTCGTTGCGAGTGTGCACACCCTAGGTGATGCATGGGCGCGACGCTGTTGTCGCCATCGACAAACGCAACTCCGGTACCATTCGTATCAACGCCGTAAGTCAATTAACAACAACAAGCTACCGTGTCAGACAGTTGCTTGACTACTGGTACGATTCGTGCAAAATGGTACAAA
>CAYTDU010001068.1:0-2068 GCA_964436395.1 uncultured Gemmatimonadaceae bacterium
TACCAATCGGCTACCATCGTCATGCCGTCGGGGTTTGGGAACACTACCAAGGTGATGACCTCGTCCCTAATTCTCCTGGATTGAGCATCCTCTCCGGTCACGAGGTCGTATGCCAATTGGAGAGCATGTTCGCTTGGCGAAGCTTCCGTGGCATGGAGACCGACGTCTATCCACCCGATCGCTTTCCCATTCCTCGCCAGTTCCTCGGCCTCTTCTGGATTCAGGTCGCGCCCTAGGCTCAGGCGACGGATCATCTCCTGGTATTCCTCGAGACGAGCCAGATTCTCCGCGGAGGAAATGACCGCATATCGGTGGTCTCTTCCCATGCCGGTTTGACCCATGTCCATCACCAACATCCGACCCGCCGAGTGTTCTGCCAGGTGGTCAAACCACTCCATGGCCTTCTCATAGGTGGTGAGATGGTAATCAGCTCCGATGGGGTAGCCGAAAAACGCCTCCGGAGTGACGGGATCTTGGGCCGCGGCTGAAGCAACCCAACCCGAGAGAGCGAAAGAAACGAAGAGGATGCCAAAAGCTATCCGGTTGGTGTATCTGTCCAAATCCATGAAAAACCTCCACTCGTAATCCACTAAACGACGCTCGCGCAACCCCAAAACAATCGAGCTGTTGAGAGTGTAACACTACGACTCGAACACTTGGGCGCTGGACACCGCCTGTACCACGGCACAGTTTGAGCCTTGGAATTGTTTTTTCAATCTAAACAGGTGGCCCAACTCATTTTCCCATTGTGGCCGGGAATGCAAAGTCCATTTTCGGCTACCCGCACGAAAAGAGGCAAAAGTGAAGCCCCTATTCACATCGTCAGTGCTCTTCATTATCGCCTTGCTGGTGTCCAGCTGCGCTTCCCAAGGTGGAGATACCGCCCGCACCAAATTCGAGATTTCGTATCCCGAGTCTGCGAATGCCGGACCCATCACCGGCCGAGTGTACGTAATGATCTCGGAGACCGATGAGCGAGAGCCCAGATTCCAAATCGGCCCAGCTGGCGTTCCGTTTTTCGGATTGGACGTGGACCAGCTATCTCCAGGCGAAGATGCCGTCATCGACGGAGATGTGTTCGGACATCCCGTCTCGAGCCTAGGCCAGCTGCCCCCCGGCGACTACTACGTGCAAGCGTTCGTGAATGTCTACACCGAATTCAATCGCTCTGACGGTCACACGTTGTGGATGCACCAGGATCAGTGGGAAGGCCAGAGGTGGAACCGCTCTCCCGGCAACCTCTACAGCGACGTTCAGCGCGTACACATCGATCCGTCCAACCGGGAAACCATAGAGCTGGAGTGCGGCAATGTTATCCCGCCGGTCACCATCCCTGAGGACACCGAGTGGGTGAAACGCGTCAAGTTCCAGAGCGATATTCTCACCGAGTTTTGGGGGCACCCACAGTATCTCGGCGCCACGATCCTGCTGCCGCGTGGGTACGAACAGAACCCCAATCGTCATTACCCCGTGAACTACATCCAAGGTCATTTCTCATTGCGCGCTCCCTACAGGTTCGTGGAGGAACCGGGGAACGAGTTCTATGACTTCTGGACCTCGAACAGCGCGCCGCGCATGATTGCCGTGACATTCCAACACCCTGCTCCTCACTACGACGACTCCTACGTCATGAACTCCCCGAATGTCGGTCCATACGGGGACGCGATAATGCAGGAATTGATCCCGTACGTGGAGGAGCACTTCCGGATCATCAGTGAGCCGTACGCTAGAGTTCTGTCAGGTGGATCCACAGGCGGATGGATCTCCCTCGCCATGCAGATCTTCTATCCGGACTTTTTCGGGGGAGTCTTCTCCAACTGCCCCGATCCGGTCGACTTCAACTACTTCCAGGCAGTCAACATCTACGACGACGAAAACGCTTACTACAAGAAGCGTGGCTGGTTGAAGGTTCCCACCGCGAGCGATCGGCGGACCGACGACCTCCTGGCCCGGATGACGCTGGCCGAAAAAGTCGGTCAGATGTGCCAGGTCGACGGGCGACGCGACCCGATCACGTGGGTTCGCGACCACCATGTCGGCTCGGTCCTGCACTTACTCGGCGAAGAAC
>CAYTDU010001069.1:0-2068 GCA_964436395.1 uncultured Gemmatimonadaceae bacterium
GAGTTCATCGAAGCGTTCTCGTCCAAAAGCTTCCACACGTCGACCTGGCCGGTTGCGGTAATCGCCTGTGGTGGGGTGAACGCTGAGCTCAACACGCCCGTTACGAGCACCATTTGACCGTCAAGACGGATCTGCCGCCCAACAACATTCGGATCGCCGCCCCAGCGTTGTCGCCAGAATCCGTGGCCCAGCATCACCATATGGGAGTCATCCAGTTGATCCTGGGCGGTGAATAGACGGCCGACGTGAGGTATCGCGCCGAGCATCGGCAGTAGCTCGGGTGTGACATGTGCAATCCAGACGTGCTCCGCACCCTGACCTCCGGACACACTACCCTCGGCGTTCGACAACGCGCCGATGGTGCTGACGGTGGTGAGATTGTCCCGCCACTCCTCGAAGTTAGGGTACGAGTGAGGCCGGTTGTCGAAGAGCACCAGACTTTCAGGATTCGGATACGGAAGCTGTCGGAGTAAGACAGTGTCCACCACGGAGAAGATTGTGGTAGTGGCGCCGATTCCGAGTCCCATTAGGCCGATGGCGGTGAAAGCGAAGCCCGGCCTGGATCGGAACGATCGTAGAGCGAATCGAACGTCGGAGATCGTTGACTGCAGCAGGTCGTTGCCCGAACGCCCTAGCTGCGAGGTCGAAGCAGGGGCAGGAAATACACGTTGCGAACCCCGGTTTCGCAGAGCGTGCATACCGCAGCGCAGCACCTGGCCCCACACCCATCTTCGAGCCCCCAAACTGCTTCCTCTGCACCTCTGCACATACTGCTCCTCCAGATCCCCCAAGAGGAACTCTCGTTCTTCGTCGGAAGCGAAGGCCGACAAGACTGCCGCAGCAAACCTCGGGAGGCGTCGTCTCACTGCAGCACCTCCTCCAAATCACCCTCGATCCCCGCGGTCATCTGTCGGAATGCGTTGACGGACTGCGTTAGCGCCCGCGCCCCGGCCGGTTCGATCTCGTAGTACTTCTTTCGCCGCCCCCCGCGTTGCGGCGTAGGCTCACCGATTGTGGCCTTCACGAATCCGCTCTTCTGGAGACGAGAGAGTCCGGTGTAGATGGCTCCGATCGCGATCGACCTGCCGGTCCGGACTTCAATCTCCTTATGGATCGTGGCCCCGTAAGCGTCGGATTTCAGGCGGACAATCGCCAGAAGGATCAGTACTTCGAACTCACCTAGCGTTTTCGGCATGCTGCGGCTCCGGTTTCGAACAAATATCTACTGCGTTGCAGTTAATAAGACGTTTGGAGTGCCAAAAAGGTTGCATAGATAGGCAGGCGCGGGGGCGCGGGCAGGGAGGTTTTCCGTTGGAGACGCTTGATTAGGCAAATAGCGACCCGCTGCAACCTTTTCGGCAATTCAGGAGTCCAATACACTAGCAACTATAGTCAACTGCTGAAAATGGTCGGGATTCTATGACGAGAAATGCACTTGGCGACCTCGAACACCAGGCTCTGATCGCCACACTACGCCTGAAGGGCGGGGCCTATTCTGTATCGGTTGTGCAGGAAATCGAGGAACGCACCGGACGCGAGGTCGCCCAGTCGGCCGTGTTCATTGCCATGCGGCGGCTGGAGGAGAAGGGCTTGCTTCAATCCCGAGTAGACGATCAATCGGAGGAAAAGGGCCGAGTCAGGCGCTATTTCGACTTGACTCCTGCTGGAATCGAGCGGCTCCGCGAAATGCGCGCCGCACTCATGAGCCTCTGGGACGGTTTCCACGCTGAGCTGGAGAGCCCTCGATGAACAGGCTGGCGCGCGTTCTCCTGCGGTTGAACCTAGGGAAGGTCGATGCCGAGGTCCTGACGAGCGAACTGGAGGAATCATATCGTCGGCTCGCGGCGGCCAATGGCAACAGAATCGCGAGGCGCTGGCGTCGTCGGGAAACCGTACGGGCGGTTTTCATTTCGACGTTCGCCAAGATGGGATCGACATCGAACTTAACGCGAGCGCCGAATCATCGAGCACCGGATTTTCCTGGAGTGGCAGTCAGAGACTTCGTAAGGGACATCCGGTTCGGTTTCCGGACGCTGCGACGAAAACCCCTCTTCACGGCCATATCAGT
>CAYTDU010001070.1:0-2067 GCA_964436395.1 uncultured Gemmatimonadaceae bacterium
TAGCCCAGAAGTAGGCCTCGCCCGGTGCCACGACTCTGAGGACTTCTTCGATTGCATACCCTTCCCACGAGGCACCCACTTTGGGGTGTGACAAGAGGTCCTTCTCGGTTGAAATGCCCAGGAGCTGGTGAAGTAGGCCAGTATCCCGAACATAGACCTTCGGCGACTTGATCTGCCGTTTCTTGAGATTCTCGAACCACGGTGGCAGCTGTTGCACGATGAAGAGGTCGGTGAGCGTGTCGAGATAGCGCCGAATCGTTGGTTGGCTAACTCCAAGGGACCGGGCAAACTCGGCCGCATTCCAGATGTTGCCGTGATAGTGGGCCAGCATCGTCCAGAATCGTCGCATGGTTGCGGCAGGCACCGTGATGCCAAGTTGCGGCAAATCACGTTCCAGGAAGGTCTGTATGAACTGCTGTCGCCAAACAACGCTATCCGCTTCAGATCGCGCCAGATAGGACCGTGGGAAACTCCCCCGGCGCCAGTGGCGAGCGAGGGCCTGGTCCCCCAGCTCTGCCATTTCGAAACCGGTCATCGTGATTGTCTCTAGCCTACCCGCGAGTGACTCGGATGATTGACGTAGAAGCGCGGGAGATGCGCTGCCGAGGATCAAGAAGCGAGCCCGCAGGGGTTTTCGATCGGCGAGCACGCGGAGGACGGGGAAGAGGTCCGGACGGCGTTGCACCTCATCGATGACGACCGTCCCTCGCAAGGGCCGCAGGGCAGTCATCGGTTCGTCGAGGCGTGCCAGACTTGCGGGATCCTCCAAGTCGAAGTAACGGGATGAATTGGGGGAAACGATCTGCCTGGCCACTGTTGTTTTTCCGCACTGGCGAGGCCCAATGAGGGCCACGACGCGGCTGCGTCTGAGGGCCTCACGGATGTGATTCAGTAGCTTTGGGCGATTTATCATGGAGCCATGTTACCACGAAACTCTAACGTGACAAGTTCTTTTTTCATGGTATTCGCGAAGGCCTCTGATTCGCCGCTAGCTAGTGTCCTCTGCTTCGTCACAAGTCGCTCCGTCGTAGTCCGCGAGAAGTCCATTCCGAGTTAGCACTACGGTTTCGGCAACGGATCGAGTTGGCTTGCGCTTGTTCGGCGAAAAGCAGGAGTCTGTGAGAATCAAGCTCGCCCATAGGCTTGGAGTTGGGTAGCGACGGTTTCCATGGTCGGGCACATTGGTGGCTCGGTCGGTCATCTTGTTTGCCCTGTAACCGAATGCCCGGCTACGCCACCAGCCTGTAATCGTGCTGAACGCCGCCCAGAACGGGAAGAGCCAATAGCTTTCCAACGGGCGGCGGAGGTTGTCGGAGTTCCGGGTACGGATCTGGAATCCCATGGATGGCCTGCGACGGGCGCCCACCATTGTAGTAGCGAATGTACTCGGCGGCGACACGGCGGATGTGATCGACGCTGAGGAAGATGAAGTGGTTCAAGGCTTCCTCCCGCAGCGTCCGATTGAACCGCTCGACGAATGGCGATGCATTCGGAGCGCCATACGGGATGGGGAGCCCGTCGATGCCCATGATCTCGGAAAGCCAGCGGTCGAGATGACAGCGATAGCTGCGTGTGTGATCGCCATGCTCCACGGATACTCGCCTCCGGTACTGACCGAAGATGCCATCGTTGTCGTGCACGAGAAATCGCGGAGCGTTGTTCGAACCTGTCGCCTGGCGAATCTGCTGTTTCACCCAAGAGAGCGTGGGGTTAGATGTCACGTTGACATATGTGATCCGCCGCGTGTCGATCTCCATGATGACAAAGTAAGCGCTCAAGGAACCCCATCTTGATATCGTTCGCATCCTGCCAGAGATTTGGCCCACAAGAAGGGAGGGCCATCAGGATGCATGTTGACGGTGAAGGGAGAAGACTCACCCGGAAGCAGACGGTCTGGCTGGAACACCTGCGGGCCTGGGAAGCAAGCGGGGAAGCGGGAACAAGCTATGCCGCCGCCCATGGTTTTCGGCCCCAGCAGCTCTATCGATGGAGATCCCGATTTGAGGCCATGGGGTTGCTGGAGAGGCAGGCTGAAGATCGAAGAAAGGGTAGTTGTCTGCCATCTCG
>CAYTDU010001071.1:0-2064 GCA_964436395.1 uncultured Gemmatimonadaceae bacterium
AGCAGCTTGAACGTTGAGCCCGCACCAGGATGAAATACGAGTGCCCCGCGCGGTGTCACTGAAATACCGACATCGGTGTAATGATCGGCTCTAAGGCCAAGCGTGATCGAAACACCCTCGGTGACCTGCAATGCGTTTTGGACGTGCACCGACACCTGGTCGAACGGGAAATCATCGTAGAATAGCGTCTCGTCGCGATTCGTTTCGAGGTACGCCGCACGGAGGTGACGCCGGTACTCGGACCCGACCTGGATGCGATTTGCCGGGATCGGATCCCAGCGTAGCCGGACTTCCGCTCCCGCCCAATCACCCCAAGCCGAGTCCACCAGCACCCCGCCGTCGGCGGCCTCGTACGGGTACGCACCGGAGTACCGATAACCGTCGTAGTACCCCCGAATTTGCACGTTCATGTCCGCGTTTACGTCTCTCGCAAATTGCAGCTCAGTGAAAAACGCTGCGTCCGCGCTCTGGGCTGCCTTGTCGTTGAAAATGACCCCCCATGGCGCGGTTGGGATGCCCTTCGAGCGCGAGTGCCCCATCGCGCTCAGTCTGAAGTCACGGTAGCGAACGGCTCCGTGCGCGCCGTGCCAGTTCTCCCAATCCAACCCCTCTGCTAAGCCGTGGTTCATGGACGGGTCGTCGAAAACTGGGAAGTACACCGCCTCGCCGTCGGACTCGCCCCAGGTCCCGGACAACATCACGTCGACATCGCCCCAGAACTGTCTGCCAAGCGTCAGTGCCGCGGACCGTGACCCCAGGCTGCCCTCTTCCGCAACCACTTGGTAGCCGTTTATAGAACGGCCTGCTTTGGTCACGACGTTCACGACTGCCAGCACCGCGTTGCTGCCATATAGGGCTGATCCGGGCCCGCGCACCACCTCGATGTAATCAACCTCACCCATAGGCAGAGCGAGGTCACTGCCCAGCTGGGCGGAGCCGAACACGTTCTCATTGACTGCGTGCCCGTCAACCAGCAGAAGAATACGGTTGTTGTAGTCTGTTGGACGACTCAACCCACGCACACCGACGTATTCGTAGTTCCGGTCATTGGTTACGTAGAAACCGCGCAGATGAGATAGAGCTTCGGAAAGAGTTTTGTAACCGTAGTCCGCTATGTCCTGCGACGTGACGATCGAAACAGAAGCCGGCGCCTCGCTCGCCGTCTGTCCGTATTTCGCTGCACTGTTGATGGGAATGCTGAGCAGCGAATCGAGTGACAGCACCGCCTGCGACGGATCTGATGCCTGTGACGCTGCAGGGGCGGGGGCCGCCACGTTGTGCAACACACCGACTACGGAGAGTGCGACTAGGTGCCTCTTGATGACCACGATACTACAACCTCCGAATGACAGATGGGTTTGTGACGGAGATAATTGATCTCTGCCCAACCAGTTCCTAGGCAGCGCTCACCCAGGGGCAACCCGTGGGTCAAACCGAAACTAGATGTTTGGTGTCCGATACTGAGTCGGTATCAATGTTGTCTGAATGTGCGATCTGGGGTGTGCATGTGTCCGCCCGATCCCTACACATCAGCGCCGTGTCGCCAAGGTGGATCACCAGTCGAACGTGGACGATCCGCTGTATGAGCGGTGGGGCACGAGAGTGACCGCTGGAGGATACTTCGAGCGGGATTTGAAACGCTCACGGAATCGGGATTTGTCTGCACTCCCTCCAATTTCGCTGCCCCACAACGAACGTGTGCAGAAGTCCATCATAACTCGGCGATGTGCTCGTTGCCTACCTCCACCGCCTCGGCAGCGCGTGTTGGCGTCGGCGTCAGGCGATGGTGCGTGCGCCCTCGGTCGATGTACCTCCGAATCCCGAAGTTGGCGCCCTGACTAGCCTACATACACACTGAGGTGAGTTCACCGATCATCGAAGTTGAGAATGTGATTATCTAGGGCGGCCCCCACACTAGTCCGCCCTCAACGATTCCATCGGATCCACCGACGACGCCCGCCGCGCCGGCACGTAGCTGGCCAGCAAGGCAACCGCTACCATCACGCTCGACATGACTATCAAGGTCATAGCGTCAAGCGCGCCCACTCCGAACAGCAGGGAATC
>CAYTDU010001072.1:0-2064 GCA_964436395.1 uncultured Gemmatimonadaceae bacterium
TGTCCCCGTCAGCTGACAGCGACAACGAAACCCACACTAGACCGGTGGTGATGGCTTCCTCCCCGTCGATATCCTCACCCTGCTGACTCCATGTGGAACCGTCCCAACGATAAATGCGGACATGGCCGGAATCCTTTCCGTTGCCATCATTATGTGCAGCGCCGATAGCGACCGTCCGACCATCCGCCGAGAGCGCGATCGCGACTCCTGACCGATCGCCGGCAGCCTCACCATCGATATCGTTACCCAATTGAACCCAATCACTCCCTATCCGCTGATAAACACGTACGTGTCCTGACTCCTGCCCAGCCCCATCGTTCCCCGGGCCGCCAACAGCCACCGTTCGGCCGTCGGCTGATACCGCAACAGTGTTTCCCGAACCATCCCATGTGGCCTCACCATCGATATCAGGGCCAACCTGACTGAAGGCAGCATTACGATCCCAAGCCTTAAACGAAATCACATCGCTCACGTCCCCGTTGAAATCTTCTGCCGGCTGATAGTAGAGACGGGTCTCCGCGTCGGCCACCAAAAGGAGCGGCATAGTTTCCGAAACTTGGTCAGCATTAAGCCAGTTCGCACCGGAGTCCATCGAGTACCAGAGTGTGCCGCCTTGCAGGTTAACGCCAGTAATGGCAATACCGGGCAGGTCACCGTCCGCGTCAAAGAAGTTCCGACGTGGACCACCCGCGTCAATCAACGTGGCGACAAGCACTCCAACCTCGCCAGCCGGTTCTCCGGCATCCTCCGTCACGTCACCGATGGTGAGCGGAGCTGATGGTTCAAGTACAGGAGCGTCATTAACCGGCACCACCACTACGTCGAAAATCTGACTGACCGTCGCGTTGTCCTCGCTCGTACCCAAATCGCCATCCAGTCCACCGTCTTCGACGGTCACAGTGATGGTTGCTCTGCCGTGCTGGTCGGCCACAGGAGTGATGGCGAGACTGCCAGTTGCGTCTGGCGATGCGTACGTGACCGTTGGGTGTGGAATCAGGGCCGGGGCGCTGCTTGCGGCGGTTACCCTTAATGGTTGGGGCTCGCCAATACCAGCTGTGATGCCAGCAAGTTGCACGAACTGTGCACCGCTGTCCTCGTCGACCTGTAGCGGCAGTACCGCATCGAGCGAAGGAGCGTTATTAATTGGGCTGTAAGCAGATACTCGTGCATCTCGCAGCGTGACAATCGCGGTCTGCCCTCCACCAGAGTATATCGTGCAGTTGAACTCACTATTCCAATTTGCAACTATGACAGAGGCTTGCTTGGACTCAACGCCGTCGACAAAGGCCGTGAGCGTCCGAGTGCCCTCATCATAAACAACCCTCACAGTTCGCCAGTCCGGACCAGCAGCAAGAATACCTTCGAGCTTAATAACGTACTGATTCGTTCCGCTCTTCAGAAGGAGGTCGAACCTCCCGAACGAAAGCTGCGATATGTTCACTTCAAACTGGAACTCGGTCCAACGGCGTTCGACCTGAAATCGTGCTAACTCATAAGGACCACTTATCCTCAACGTAGCCTCATCCGAGTCGTAGAAAATCTCGCCCCGGTTATCCCCTTGCCTGAAGTGCGTCCAAAACGCTGCTCGGGTAGCGAGGAGTGTTGTGTCGGCAGTTGAGCCCTCTTCAACAGAAGTCCAAGATAACACCGGAGCATCTTGAGCAGCGTTCCCAGCTGCATCGCGGACTTCCTCGCTAACGTCGTTGAACCTAAGGACGTAGTCGCCAACCTCCATCGTAAGTGCCGCAAGGCCAGAGATGGTGTAGGTGGTGCCGTAACCCTCGACCGATATGGTCGACGTGTCTAAGGAAATACCATTGTGTTGCAGGGTGAACTGCCCCGCGTTGACACCAGTAACGGGCTCACTAAACACCAGAACCGCTGAGCTAATCGCCGTGGATGTCGGACTAGAAAGCGCTCGAAAAGTCGCGACCGGAGCCGTTGTGTCGGTCGCCTGTGAACCAACTGTCGCGTTTCGCAGCGTGACAATCGCAGTCTGTCCTCCACCGGAGTATATCGTGCAGTTGAACTCACTATTCCAATTTGCAACTATGACAGAGGCTT
>CAYTDU010001073.1:0-2061 GCA_964436395.1 uncultured Gemmatimonadaceae bacterium
CGAGGGTCTTGGGCTCGGTGATGAACGCTACGATCCGCATCTCCTCGCCACATCGAGGGACAGGCTAACAGGTCGACTCCGAAGATGCGCCTGGCAGTTGCGTCCAGCGTCGTTTGGCCTCCCAAAACGCTTCGGGCTCAGGGTCCGCCGTTACTTGGCTGCGACTCACCGGGTGGGACAATTCTCCGGAAAGCGCTACCCCTACGACCAGCTTCAGGCAACGCCACGCCTCGCGAACAACCGCATCGAACATATCACAGAATCGACCACCAGGGATCGGATGGAGATCATCAGCTATGCGAGGCTGATGCAATACGGGTATGCGCGATACCGACTCGCATTCGGTTCCGACCAGGAGCTTCGAATGCCACCAGCCTCTCGTGACAATGCCTTTTCCGCGGTAGGTACGGCTCGTCTCTTCGATGCTCGACGCTGGCGGCGGTCTTCAGTCGGTTCGTAAGACCGCCATTGGGTCAATTGACGATGCCCGGCGAGCCGGGATCCACGCAGCGACTAGAGCAATCGCTACGAGTGCGACAGCCACCGCAGCAAGAGAGAGCGGCTGAACAGGGCTCACACCGTACAGAAGTGAGGTCAAGAGCCGTCCCAGCAGGAGTGCGCCCGCTAGGCCGAGTGCGATCCCCGGCATTACGAGTAGGAAGCTGTCACGCAGCACCATATGCAGAATCGTGCCCCCGCAGGCTCCCAGCGCTTGCCGTATGCCGAGTTCTCGAGTGCGTCTGCCGACGGCAAACGACATTACGCCGTACACGCCCAGGGCGGCCATCAGCAACGCAACGGCTCCAAAGACCGTGAGCAAGATCATCGTCGCTCGCGTGGAGGCTGTGTGCCAATCGACAATCCGGTCCATCATTCGGACTGCGTGGATCGGTTGGTTCGGATCAGTCTGCCAAACCGCGTTTTCGATTGCCGACAACAGGTCCGTCTGCGCTGTGCGGCCGCGAGCGACCAAGGTCATCTGGTTGTCTGATACCTGCAGGTAATTCACGTAAACCGTCGGTGCCGGATCGTGTACGAGGCCCGCGCTCCGCACCGCACCGACCACTCCGATCACCTCCCACTCGGATCCTTCCCAGAGCTGCAGGTATTCGCCAACGGGATCCCGGTCGCGGAAGTATCTGTCGGCAAACGTCGCGTCGACTACGGCGACTAGCTGGCTCCCGGTCCGATCGCGGTTGTCGAACGAACGACCGCGCAGCAAGGGGATCCACATCGTCCTGAAGAAACCTTCGCTCACGAGGTTGTAATCCGTCCCCCTCATGTCGGACAACGAAGCAGCCGCGTCTCCCAGAATCGAGAAGGATGTGTGCCTCAGGTTATTATCTAACGGAAGCACCTCTCCGATCCCGGCGGCTTCGACTCCGGCAGTACGTTCGAGGTTCCCAACCACCTCTTCGTAGAAGTTGATCCGTTCTTCCATGGTTGTGTATCTGGTGTCAGTCGGCAGCTCGATCTGTGCGGTGAGCATGCCTCCCGGCCTGAATCCAGGGTCGATGCGAGCCAGATTCCACGTCGTCTGCAGCAACAGTGTTGTTCCAACCAGTAGAACCGCCGCCACGGCAACTTCCGCGACAACCAGGAGCGACTGAGCGCGAGGTAGTCCGGCAATGCCTCGTGTCGCGCGGGTGATCAGGTTGCCGAGTTGCGAAAGCGACAATCTCGAGGCAGGGGCCACCCCAAATAGAATGCCGGACAGCAATGAGATCGCGGCAGTAAACAGCAATACCACCGGTTCGGGCCGAGCGCCCAGCGAAGAGAGTCCTCCTTCCTGTGCCAGATTCGGCACCAATCCCGGGAGAAGCCGCATCAAAGCGCTTACGCAGCTGATACCCACCAAGAGCCCCACAGCGCCACCGGCAATGGAAAGTAGCAGGCTCTCGACAACCAACTGGGCCGCGAGTCTGCGGCGCGACGCGCCCAGGGCAGCCCGCACTGCGAGCTCCTGCTGGCGCCGCGCGCCGCGCGCGAGGAGCAAATTCGCCACGTTCGCACAAGCTATCAGCAAATCGCACGACGCCGCACCCAGCAATACGATCAAGG
>CAYTDU010001074.1:0-2059 GCA_964436395.1 uncultured Gemmatimonadaceae bacterium
GGAATGTCTGCCGATACATTTCTTCCCATATTGGCAAATCGTGCGCCTCATGCGACCGTTGCAAAGAGTCTTCAAAATCATGCACGTCACAATTCATTGCCACCCCCCAACCAACCTTCGCGCGGTTCGCGCTGGTACATTTCGAATTTCGTTGCGTCGGGAAACATCTGCTCAAGCGCTTCGTAGACACACATAGGCTTCTTGCTGTGCTTGTTATCTCGTCTCTCGCGAAACACGGACGATACCCGGTCCTCCGCGTCGGGCGGGCTGAATGAACCGCGAGTCCCTACAAGTAGTAATTCATGCTGCCCGCGAAACCAGTAACCCATTCCGAGTCGCTCCTTATCCCACACAGCATGCGTCTTGTAGTCGAATTCCCAAGCCTCCATAACAAACAAAGCCTCGCGCAGTTTCGGGGCGGTGGCCCACAAAAACAACACGCAGTCTCCGTTCAGATCTGGCCCCCACTCTCCGAGGTGCAATGCGATTTCTTCCGGCGTGGCCGTGGGATATTGGTTTTCGATTTCGCGGCTGGTTGTTTCGGAGAAGTCGTATTGCCAAGGAGGGTCAGCCAGCAAGACGCCCACTGCATCGCAGCTCGGTTTCTTCGCCGCTGTCCGCTCCGCGTCGAGTCGCTCCTGCCGAATTGCCTTTCTGAGTTCGGCCACGCTCCAGCCTTCCTTCTCGGCCTTCTTCAGCCACTTCTTCTGCTCGCGGGGCGGAAGGGGGGCAATGAGCCGGTGGTGAGCCCAAGATAAATTGTCTACACGGGTAGACAATTTCACGTTTCCCGCTACCCATTTGTAGTTTTTAAGCGCTTCAACCTCCCGCCCGAACAACTCGCAGGCCGCTTCATACTTGTCGCCCCATTCCGGCCTGCCTTCCCCGTGAAGTAGCCAGTCACCGATCCACCACTGCAGGGCACCGTGGGCTTGGGAAAGCATTTCTCCGGCCTGTTGCCACTCTTCCGCCGTTGGCTCGCCTTCGATAACGAGCCCCGTGCGAGTCAATGCGAATGGTCCTGTGATTAGGTCCGTCGTGCCTGGTTTCGCGAGTGTGCTCATTGTTCTATTTTAAAAAACAGGTCGATGGGTTCTGGGACATAAATGGCCATGGGCTCTATATCATCCCCGCGCATGAGCGGCGAGAACGTCTCTGGGTCGACGTACTCTAAGAAATACTCGTAGTCCACGTCTGGAACGCAAGTAAACTTCAGCCCTCCGTCCGGGGTCTTTTCATACCACGGTGCCAGACTGCTGAAACTGAGCCTTTCTGGCGGTGGCCCGGGGTCAAACGTCAGGGTTAGCCCATCAAATGGGCCGCCGTAGAATCTCACGGAAACGCTCATTTCCATCTTTTCGCCGTCTTCACCTGCCACTTGCACATTTCCACCGCTTCCGTATGGCACTCCTTAGCCTTCATCACCTGCAGGTCGTCGAACGCCCTCATAAGGGCCTCTGCGGTTTTTACTGTCTTCGAGCGTTGCAGCGTCAGCCGGTCCGTGTCCACGTCCCCGGCCGGTTCCCCGTGCGGATGGTGGCACCTGGAGCACGAAACCCCATCTTCGTCTTCGTCCCACTTCTCGCCCGCACAGTTCGGGCACTTGCCATAGTCTCCAGCCGGCGCTTCCTTGCCCTTCCCCGGCGGCCGGCTGGAAGTCTCCTCTGGCTCGGGTTCCGTCCCGTCGAGAAACGGATCGGCATCCTGCACATCCTCAACAAGCTCTTCATCCTCTTCTTCCGTGTCTTCTGGCGGCTTCGGCTTCGTTGGCCGTGCGGCTTGTTTGGCAGCTTGGGCGGCACCCTTCAACGTGCCCTCAAGCATCAAAACGGCGCGCTGGTGCCGTTTTGGAAGTGCCGCAAAGTCCTTCGCAAACTGCATGTAAAACCTTGCAGTCCTTGCACTTGCAGTAAACAGCCTATCGCACTCCTCCTCCCACCTTCCGTGGGGTATGGCAGCTTTTGCGGCCAGCAACTCCTCGCCCGTTTCCAGGGCGTGTTTGGTGGCATCGCCGAGGCTTTTTTCCACGTACCCGTGGAGTATGTTTGCCTTGCGGAAG
>CAYTDU010001075.1:0-2056 GCA_964436395.1 uncultured Gemmatimonadaceae bacterium
CCTGCCCTGTCGCTTGATAACGCGTCGAACCCTACGCGGTACCATCTGGCATCAACCGATCGGTTCCGAGATACGGCTGCAGGGCTGCCGGTACCTCAACTGAACCGTCCGGTTGTTGATTGTTCTCCAGTAGCGGAATCATCGTTCTCGGCAATGCCAATGCAGATCCATTCAGAGTATGCACGAAATCTGGCTTAACACCAGGCTCGGCCCTGTACCGGATATTTGCACGCCGTGCCTGAAAATCGGTGAACGTACTTACGCTCGACACTTCCAACCACTTGCCGACTCCGGCAGCCCATACCTCGATATCGTAAGTCTTCGCGCTGGCAAAGCCGATGTCGCCGGCTGCGAGCAATATCACTCGATAGGGTAACTCGAGCATCTGCAGGATCTTCTCTGCATGTCCCAACAGCAGCTCCAACTCCGCCGGGGAGTCCTCCGGGCGACAGATCCTCACGAGCTCGACCTTGTCAAACTGATGCACCCTTATTATTCCGCGAGTATCTGCACCGTGAGCACCCGCCTCGCGACGGAAACACGGTGTGTATGCAACAAAAGCCCGTGGCAACTGGTCTGCGGACAGAATCTCCTTCTTATGAAAGTTTGTTACGGGCACCTCGGCGGTCGGCACGAGATACAATCCATCTCTCGTGACGTACATGTTGTCCTCGAGATCTGGCAGCTGCCCGGTTCCCAACGCAGAATCTTCGTTCACCAACAACGGCGGTGCAATCTCCAGATACCCGTGTTCGCGGATATGAACATCCAGCATCATGTTCACCAGTGAGCGACTGAGCCTCGCCCCCATCCCGACAAACATGGGAAATCCGCTGCCACTGATACTCGCCCCTCTTGGAAGGTCCAGGATGCCCAGGCGTTCGCCCAGTTCCCAGTGGGGACGCGGGTCGAAATCGAGGGGGGTGGGCTCACCCCATGCTTTGACGAACGCGAAATCGTCTGCCCCTCCATCCGGCAACTCATCCAGCGGCGGGTTGGGAACCTGCAATATCGCTTCCTGTAGCTCCTCATCTACCGACCGGATTTCCTGGTCGAGTTCCTTTATCGTGCCACTCAGTTCTTTTAGATCCGCGAGGAGCGTAGAAGCATCCTCCCGTTGCTTCTTGAGCCGTGCCACCTCCTCCGACGACTTGTTGCGGCGTGCCTTGAGCTGTTCGACTCGCCCCAGGAGTTCCCGGCGCGACTCATCGAGCCGCGCGATCTTGTCGAGCGTCTCGAAGAGCGCCGGATCGCGACGAGCCAATGCGACCCGCATCACCTCGGGCGATTCGCGAAGTAGTTTGATGTTGATCATTTTTCAGGAAGTCGGGAATCCGGGCTCCAATTTCCGATACCCGCAGTTCGAATTGACGAGGAATTCCAGAGTCAGGGTGCGGTTTGGCCTATCGATTTCCAACACTCGGAATTTACCGTAACGCGGAAGAGACCCCAGGTAATAGCAGTTCCCCGCCGTGTTGCGCGACCGCCCTATGAAGACATCATCCAATGACACCACCAGAGCGGAGTCGACTACGTAGTCATCATACGGGGCCTCTTTGACCTCTTCGAATGACTTGTCGGTCAACTGCAGGCCCGCTTGTGGAGTGAGGCCCAAGGCACCGGCCGGTATGATCACAGCGGTGTCCAATGAGTCGATGTCGAACGCAAAATCGAACGCATCTCCTTCGTCGGTGCGCGCGGCCAGTCCGTATGCAATGTCGAACGCGCTTTTGGCTGGTATTGGAGTCCCTCGCAGCGCGTAGAGAGTCACCGTGTCGATTTCGTTCGGCAGCGATGCAGGGATCAGGCCTGTGTCATCACAAGCAGTGGCGGCAACGGCGAAAACACACGCCACTGCCGTCTGAATGGAGAGTATGGCAACGTTACGTTTCATAGGGCTGGTGAACATTAGCGGCCGCCGGAAATGCGGTCAACCCAGCCGTCCGCTTGACTTCGCAGCATGGCCAACCTAGCTTGGCGCGCATGCCAAACATCCGCGATGTAGTACAGGCATTGGGAAGCCGCGAGGGGGTAGAAGGTGTCATCTTGCTCGGGC
>CAYTDU010001076.1:0-2051 GCA_964436395.1 uncultured Gemmatimonadaceae bacterium
AGGAAAGACAACTCACCAACGACGGTATCGAGCATTTCGGTTACGCCACAAACAACGCAGGATGGACGAAGAGTAACCGTCCGGTTGTGGCCTGGTCACCTGATTCCAAGAAGATCGCAACATTCCAGCACGACGAGCGCGGGGTGGGCGAGATGTACCTGGTATCCACCAACGTGGGGCACCCAACATTAGAGGCGTGGAGATATCCACTGCCCGAAGATTCGGTGATCTTCAGGGTTCACCGGGTCGTCGTTCACGTGGACGGCCCACGCATTGTGAGACTTCAGATGCCTCCCGATCAACATCGGTCGACAGTGTGCGATCATATTGCCTGCGGAGGTGGTTTCGCGGATGTCGAGTGGAGTTCTGATGGTACAACGCTGGCGTTCGTGTCCAGCTCACGCGATCACAAAGAGGCAATACTCCGAGTGGCGGACCCCGAGACTGGAGAGGTCCGGGACGTATTGGAGGAGAGGGAGGAGACGTTTATCGAAACGGGAGCGAACTGGCGTCTACAAGCAGAGTCGAACGAGATTATCTGGTTTTCGCACAGGGACAACTGGGGACACCTCTATCTCTACGACCTCAGCAATGGCCAGCCCAAAAACCGGATTACGAGCGGCGATTGGAACGTCTACAGAGTACTTCGGGTGGATGAAGACGAACGCAAGGTCTACTTCCTAGGTGTCGGGCGCGAGCCAGGCGACCCATACTTCCAGTACCTCTACAGCGTCGGTATGGATGGCAGAGACCTGCGCCTGCTCACACCCGATAGCGCCAACCATGCGGTCTCAATGTCGCCATCAGGCGAGTACTTCGTCGACAGCTATTCGACGCCGGTCGCTCCACTAGCGTCGGTCGTGAGAGGGAATCGGGGTCGTCAGAGAATGGAACTCGAGCAAGCGGATATTTCCGCGCTTGAGGCCATTGGGTGGCAGCCTCCAATCCCGTTCACTGTGAAAGCGCGCGACGGAGCCACTGATCTCTACGGCCTCATGTATCGACCAACCAATTTCGATCCAACACGCAAATATCCAATCATCAACTATATCTATCCTGGTCCTCAGACCGGCAGCGTGGGGAGCAGGACTTTCTCGGCGTCGCGCGGTGACAAACAGGCGCTCGCGGAGCTGGGTACCATCGTGGTCGAACTCGACGCCATGGGCACTCCGATGCGGTCCAAGTCATTCCATGCCGCGTACTATGGCAACATGGGCGACAACGGGCTTCCGGATCAGATCGCGGGGATCAGGCAGCTGGCCGAGCGCCACCATTGGATGGATATCGATCGCGTAGGTGTGTACGGGCACTCCGGCGGTGGTTTTGCGTCAACTGACGCCATCCTTCGACACCCCGATTTCTACAAGGTTGCAGTGAGCCAGGCGGGCAATCACGACAACCGCAACTACGAGGACGATTGGGGTGAAAAGTGGCAAGGGCTATTGGAGACCTACCCCGACGGCACTACCAACTATGACAACCAGGCGAATCAACTACTGGCGGGCAACCTGAAGGGCAAGCTGCTGCTGGCACACGGGACGATGGATGGCAACGTTCCTCCGTACAACACTCTCGTTGTCGTGAACGAACTAATCGCAGCCAACAAAGACTTCGATCTCATCTTGTTCCCCAACCGACGCCACGGCTTTGGCAACGAGCCATACATGATGCGGCGTCGCTGGGATTACTTCGTGACGCACCTCATTGGGGCTGAGCCTCCACAAGGGTACGAAATCAGCGCAGCCAGTGCGCGAAGGAGACGGTAAGACAGGTATGACCAACAACCGCGGATTCATCCACATCTATACCGGCGACGGCAAGGGAAAGACAACCGCCGCGATTGGTCTTGCCGTGCGTGCGGCAGGACATGACCACCGGTCTTACATCGGTCAGTTCATGAAGGGGCAGCATTACGGTGAATTGGATGTTTTGGAGCATATCCCACAAATCACGATTGAGCAGTACGGCGATGAGGGATGTATCCGGAAAGACGAAGTCACTGGAAAACACATCGAACACGCCGTGGCGGGGCTTGGGCGTGCAAGGGAGGA
>CAYTDU010001077.1:0-2051 GCA_964436395.1 uncultured Gemmatimonadaceae bacterium
CCAAGAACGAAAACGTGAGACTCGGCCATGTGTTCAGGGCCGTGGAGATATTGGCAGCGACGGCAAGCGCCAGTTTGAGGCAGGTGCCGTAAGACGAATTGAGATTGGTGATTGGTGAGTGGTGAGTGGGCCCTACGTTGAGAAGCAGTGTGAAGGTAAGAGAGGCGATCGACATGACTGGTGAGAAGAGAATCGCAGTGGCCTGTTTGGTGGCGCTGGCGTTTGGTGCGGCGGCGGTTCACGGTCAAAGGCAGGGCTTTCAGAGTACGGACATTCACAATCTCAAATCAGTGGGGGATGTGCAGCTCTCCCGGGAGGGTAACGCCATTCTGTACACGCTCACCAACCGTGAGGGCGTTGGCAGACCGTCGTCGAGGTTGTGGATATACGATCTTCGGTCTGAATCGTCGAGGCAACTGCTCGAAGGTCCGGGATCGAGTGCCCGCTGGTCCCCGGACGGAGCTCATATAGCGTATATGGGCGCAATGAACGGGCGTAGTGGTTTGATCGTAATGCGATCGGATGGAAGCGCTCCGAGGTTCCTCGCCGAGGTGACTGGTACAAATCATCCGTTGCCGTCCAGCGGCGAGAGGTTAACCTGGGCCCCGGACGGCAGTGCGATTGCGTTCGTTTCAACAACGCCGGGGCCCGAGTCGGCGCAGGCAGGTGGTGATCCAGTCGTCATCACTCGTTACCTCTACAAGCCAACCGCCTCCGAAGGTCTGACACGCTTCAATGACAACCGTCGCGCTCACATCTTCGTCGTGAATGTCTCGAGTGGCGATGTAAGTCAACTGACTGATGGCGTCCATTACGAACATTCACTCGATTGGTCTCCTGACGGCAGCGAGATTCTGTTTATTTCGAATCGGGAGAGTGACCCAGACAAGTTCTTCAACTACGACATCTTCGCCGTACGAGTCGCCGACGGGTCAACCAGGCGTCTTACGCAAACAGAGAACGCGGAATACCGACCCCGCTGGTCGCCGGATGGGAACATGGTCGCCTATCAAGGCACTCGGCGCGGACTCACGTCATCAGAAACGACGATGGAAGACACCCATATTTGGGTAATGAACGCCGACGGATCAGACAGGCGAGAGCTTGGAGCGGTTATCGACAACCGGCAAGGATCGCCGCAGTGGTCGCGAGACGGCAACTCGATCTTGTTCACGGTGCAAGAGAGTGGAAGCGTCGGTCTCTATGCTCTGGACGTGAATACAGGCCGACACACCGTGGTCATCGGTGAACCTGGTGGGGTGGGAAACTGGTCGGCGAGCGTTGACGGGAGCATCGCATATGCCTTTCACTCTGCTCCCGATCTGGCACAGCTGTATTTGCAGGATGACCGTGGAACCCGCAAGCTCACAGACGTGAACCGCGACCTATTGGACAACCGTTTCGTAGGTGAGATGGAATCGTTGCGCTTTCAGAGCTTCGACGGGCAGGAGGTTGAAGCTTTCTTTACGTATCCGATGAGATTGACCCCAGGTTCGAGCCACCCGATGATAACGATGATAAAGGGCGGGCCGCACGGCCAGCGGGGTCCGCGGTTCGACCACAAGGGGCAGGTTTACGCGGCACAGGGATGGGCGGTATTGACTGTGAACTACCGTGGTTCCACCGGCTACGGGCAGGCCTTTGCCGATGCGATCTTCGGCGATCAGAATGGCGGAGAGGCCAAGGACGTTGTGTACGGCGTACTCGCTGCATTGCGGAGGCACGAATGGCTCGACAAGGACAGGCTGGGAATCGAGGGCGGTAGCTACGGCGGTCAGTTGACCAATTGGATTATCACGCAATCGAACATGTTTGCCGCGGCAATCCCCATCGCGAGCATCTCGAACTTGATCAGCTTCAACTACATGGCCTACTACCATGACTACCTGGCGGTGGAATTCGGCGGGTATCCACATCAAGAGTTCCTGATGGACGTGCTGTGGGAACGCTCTGCCCTCAAACATGTAGCGAGGGTCCGGACTCCCACCATGCTAGTGCACGGTGAGAACGACAACGACGTGCCCATTGCCGAATCGGAGCAGTTCTACATA